>JBDRZZ010000007.1 GCA_039804165.1 candidate division WOR-3 bacterium | reverse complement strand
GATTCCTAAAATTAATAATAAAAATACTATCATATTTTTATTATAACCAATAAATAAAGTTTGGCAATATTTTTGCTATGAAAATTGCCTATTTTAGAGAATCTCTTGAATAGGCTTAAAAACTTGACAGGGAAGGCTCTTTTTCTATTTTTTTATAAATTATGGAAAATGTAAAGATAGTTTTGGAGTATGATGGGACTGATTTTTACGGATGGCAGGTCCAACCTGGGAAAAGAACCGTTCAAGGAGAATTGGAAAAAGCCCTTTTGAAAATTTTCGGAGAGAAGATAAAAGTGATAGGTTCAGGAAGAACAGATAAAGGAGTTCATGCTCTTGGACAAGTAGCTTCTTTTTTTTGTCCTCAGAGTTTTGATCCAGAAGAATTAAAAAACGCTTTAAATGGGAATATAGGAAGGGATATTTTTGTAAAAGAATGCGAATTGATGCCAGAGACTTTTAATGCAAGATTCTCGGCGAAATCAAGAGTATACCGGTATCAAATTACAACAGAAAAATCTGTATTTACAAGAAGATATTTTTTTTATATTAAGGAAACTCTGAACCTAGAAAATATGGAGAAGGCTAAAGAAGCTCTTCTTGGATGGCATAATTTTGAAAATCTTTCAACAAAAGATTCAGGTTTTTGTGAACTAAGAAGGTTAGAAATTCAAAGAGAAGGTAAAAACATTTTCATTGAGGTAGAAGCTGATCGCTTTCTTAGAAGAATGGTAAGAGGAATTGTAGGATTATTGATTGCGGTTGGAGAAGGTAAAATTGAACCAGAGGATGCAGAAAAGATAATTGAAGGGCAAAGAAGAAGATTACCTATTGTTCCTCCTTTTGGTCTTTTTCTCTTAGAAGTTAAATATTAGGGATGGAAATTGTAATAGAAACCAAAGATTTTTCTTTTGAAAAGACTTTCAATTCTGGTTTATTTTATTTTTTTTATGAAGATGAGCCCAAAAGGGTTATTTATTTTGAAAAGAATAAAATTGAACTTTTCTTTAAACAAGAAGGTGATGATTTAATAATAACTCTTTCACAAGATATTAAAGAAAAAGAGAAATTAATAAATCGTATTTCTTACTGTTTTGGATTAAATGAGGATTTATCTTTTTTTTATCTTTTATGTGAAAAGGACCCAGTTTTAAGTAAGTTTCTTCCTTTAATAAAATCCACAAGAGTAATTTCAGCTTTTTCTGATTTTGAAGCCTTGGTAGGTGCTATAATCTCCCAAAATAATTCCTATAGAAATTACAGAAAGCAAATGAGAGAGGTTTACAGAACAATAAATTTTATACCAGAAAAATATAAAGAGAAGGAGCTGAAGAAAATCAAGCTTGGATATAAAATTCCTTATATTATTGAACTTGTCAAGAATTTTGGGAAGTTAGAAGTGAAAAACATTAAAGGGATTGGTAATTACTCTCTAAATCTCTATAAAATTTTTCAAAAAAGGGATTATAATGCCTTTTATGTTGACTGCCTAACCAAAAGAATTATGCAAGAAAAATATGGAATTTATAAAGATTTTGAAGAAAATAGCAAAAAACTCTGGGGAAATTATAGAGGGCTTGCTGAAGCATATCTTCAAAGATTCTTTGAGAAAAAATGAGTTTTAGTTTTCTTCTTTTTTTGGAATTTCTTTTTCTATTTTAGTTAGGCGTTTATTGATTTCTTCTAAATTCTTCTCAATCTTATTTAATCTTGTTTCAATTTTATCAATCCGCTCGATTTTCCCCTTTATTTCAGGATACCAATCTTTTGCTTTTAGAGGAGATTCTTCTTCTACTGCTTTTATTTTCTTTGTCAATTCGTTTATTTTATTGTGAATCTTAATGATTTCTTTAGATTCATTTCTATCACAACTAATCATAAGGGAGAGGATAAAGAATATAAGCAATATTTTTTTCATCCATTCCTCCTATTTTTGTGAAAATTTATTCTATTATAGAGAAATATCAAGTGGGTAAAAATTTTATGAAGAAAAGGTTGACAAGTAGGAATAAAAATTATTTTTATTTTTAGAATGAAGATAGTAAAAATAAGTGATAGGATATATTTCTTTTTAAGAACCCCTCCTTCTTCAAATACTGTTTTAATAAAAGGTGATGTAAATATTATTATCGATCCTGGTTATAATCCCTTTATAAAAGAGAGAGCTCTTTCCCCTTTGTTAAAAGAAGCTAAACTATCCATAAAAGACGTTGATGAATTGTGGTTTACTCATTGTCATCCAGATCATACGGGATTAGCTTATTATCTTCTCCAGAAAAAACAAATGAGAGTTCTTTGTCATCCTTTTGGGAAAAGAATTGTTGAATGTGATCCTCCAATCTACGGACTAATGGAATCAGAAAAAATAGATGAAGAGTTTATTAAAAGAATATATCCAACGGAGATCAGCAAAAGAAAGCGCCTTGAAGAAATAGTCCGTTTCTTTGTTAAACTTTATGGGGGGCTACTTTCTATTGGAAGCCACGGAATTAAAATAGATGAGTGTTTTTCTGATGGAGAGATAAGGTATGGAATTAAGATTTTATTTCTTCCTGGACATACCCAAACGGAGGTGGGCTTTTTAGATAAATCTGTCCTTATAATGGGGGACTTAATCGCTACCTTTTCTTTTAGAAGACCAGCAGTTTTAAACGTTCCTTCCTCAGATATTGATGAGGCGATTTTTTCTTTAAGAAAGATTATGAAGATATCTCCAAAGTTGATTCTTCCAGGACATGGTAATTATTCTAAAATAGATTTAAACCTTATAAAAGAAATTTACGAGAGAACAGTTTCTTTAAGAGAAAGAGGAATCTCTTTAATACAAAGTAAGCATGCTTTTATTCCGTATTTTATAGGCCTTCAGAAGTTACTTCCTCTGAATTACTTCAGAACTCAAGAGAGGCTCGCTCTTTTATTCATTATTTATAAAAGCTACGTGAAGAGAATTACTTGACATAAACTTAGTCCTTGGTTATTATCAAGTTGATGATAATTCTAAAAAGTAAGAAAGAGATAGAAGGAATAAAAGATGCTTCCAAAATTCTTGCTGAAACTTTTGAGTTTATAAATGAGATTATTCAGGAAGGGATGGAAACAAAGGCTTTAGATAGAGAGATTGAAGAGTTTATAAAAAAGAAAAAAGCTCTACCAGCATTTAAGGGTTATAGAGGTTATCCAGCTTCTTCTTGTATTTCTATTAATGAAGTTGTAATTCATGGGATTCCTTGTGAGAGGTGTATTAAAGAAGGAGATTTAGTGAGCGTTGATGTTGGTGTGAAATATAAAGAATTTTATAGTGATGCAGCTTTTACTTTTGGGATTGGTAAAATAGACAAAAAAGCAGAAAAATTAATAGAAATAGGGAAGATGGCCCTTTATAAAGCTATAGAAGAAATAAAAGAGGAAAATAGAGTTGGAGATATATCTTGGGCGATTCAAGAAACTGCTGAGAAAGCAGGTTTTAATGTTGTGAGAGATTTTGTTGGGCATGGAGTTGGGGTGGAACTTCATGAGGATCCTCCAATTCCTAATTTTGGAGAAAAAGGTATTGGTCCGAAATTAAAGAAAGGAATGACAATAGCTGTAGAGCCTATGATAAATGCTGGAACTTCTAAGGTTAGAATCTTAGAAGATGGTTGGACAGTTGTGACAGAAGATGGTAGCCCCTCTGTCCATTTTGAACATACAATCTTAGTGACAGAAAAAGGCCCTTTAATTCTTACAGAATCTTCTTTATATGATGAAAAACGTAAGAGAACATCTTGAGGAAATTGAAGAAAAGGAACTTGCTCCTTATGCAGTTCTTTCTAAGGACACAAAAGGGAGAGTTCATCCTGAAGATCCTCCTACTTATAGGACTCATTTTATGAGAGATAGAGATAGAATAATTCATTCTACAGCATTTAGAAGGCTTGAGTATAAAACACAAGTTTTTGTAAATCACGAAGGGGATTATTACAGAACAAGATTAACTCATGCTCTTGAAGTTCAACAAATTGCTCGAACAATAGCAAAAGCTCTTCGCCTTAATGAGACTTTAACAGAGGCTATTAGTCTTGCTCATGATATAGGACATACACCTTTTGGTCATGCTGGGGAAGCAAAACTCGATGAGCTTATGAAAGATTTTGGAGGTTTTGAACACAACAAACAAGGGCTAAGAGTTGTGGATGTCTTAGAAAATAAATATCCCAATTTTAGAGGGTTGAATCTTTGTTATGAGACAAGAGAAGGAATAATTAGACATGAAACCGAATATGACTCTCCTATTCATAAGGGAGGCGAATTTTCTCAGAATAAAGCTCCATCCCTTGAAGCTCAAATTGTAAATATTGCAGATGAAATCGCGTATAATGCTCATGATCTTGATGATGGATTAAAGTCTAATTATATAAACTTAGATCAATTAAAGGAAGTCCAAATCTGGCGGAACATCTTTGAGGAAACTGATCCCAAACTTGAAACTCAAAAAAGAATTTATATGGCTATAAGAAATTTCATTAAAATTGAAGTTAAAGATGTGATTGAGACGACTCTTAAAAATATTAAAGAGAAGAAAATAAACTCATTAAAAGACGTATATTCAACTTCGCCCATTGTTAAGTTTTCCCAAGATTTGGAGAAATTGAATATTGAGTTGAAAAATTTTTTGATGCAAAACTTATACACCCATTATAAAGTGGTTAAAATGCAAGAGAAATCAAAAAGGATAATTGAGGCCCTTTTCTCAATTTACATAAAAGAACCATGCCAACTACCTCCTCAGTTCCAAAAAGCTATCCCGGATTTTGGAAAAGAGAGGGTAATATGTGATTACATTGCAGGAATGACAGACCGTTTCGCTCAAGATGAATATGAAAGGCTCTTCTTTCCTTTTCAAAAAATGTAAGATTTCTATCTTAAGCAAATATATAATAAAGCAGGCTATTCTTCCTTTTTTCTCAGGCTTTCTTATTTTTAGTTTTATCTTACTAATGGAAAGGATTTTTCAGTTATTTGATTTTCTTATTAGTAAACATGTTTCCTTAGGCTCAGTTATTGGAGTTTTTCTCTATAGTTTACCTTTCATAATTGCATTAACAATTCCAATGGGTGTTTTGGTGGCTTCTATTGCGACTTATGGAAGAATGAGTGGAGATCTTGAGATTCTTGCTATCAGAGCTTTAGGGATTAATCCTTTGGGTTTGACAAGAGGAAGCTTTTTAACTTCTCTTTTTATAACAATAGGAATGGTTTTTTTTAATATGTATATCCTTCCGGAATCTAATTTTAAACTAAAAAAACTTTACTTAGAAATTTCAAGAGCAAGACCAACCATACATCTTCACCCCGAAAAATTTAATGAACTTAGTGAAGAATATACCTTATGGATAAAGGAAATAGATCATTCAAAGTCAGTAATCACTAACATTATTCTTAAAGAAGATATACCAGGAAAGCCTATAAGAACTATTTACGCTCGGGAAGGCAAGATGGAAGTATTGGGAGATAGTCTAATTTTTCATCTTTCTTCTGGGGAGATGCACATATTTGATCAGAAAGACCCATTTCAGTATAAAATAGTGAATTTTGATAATTATATTTTATCTATTTCTCTTAAAAAAGAAAATTTAGTAGAGACAACCAAAGGTTATAGAGAAATGAATTTAAAAGAACTTTTGAAAAATGCCAGAGAAACAGAGGTAAAGAGAAAGAAGTGGCGTTATTTACTTGAAGCTCATAAAAAGTTCTCTATCCCTTTTGCCTCTTTAATTTTTGTTTTAGTTGGTGTCCCTATTGGTATACAAATGAAAAAAGGGGGTGTTGGAAATGGGATAACCCTTAGCTTTTTTTTGTTTATGATTTATTATATAATGCTAATAGGTGGAGAAGAGCTATGTGAAAGAGGTTATTTTTATCCTTCTTTATCAATGTGGGCTCCAAATATTGTTTTGGGGATAACAGGTTTATATCTTTTTTACAAAATAATATATGAAAAATAAAATTTTGGATGTTTATATCATAAAGAAATTCTTCCTAGCCATATTATTTTCCTTGATTGGACTTTCTTTTATATATATCATAACAAATTTTTTTGAGAACATTGGATATTTTGTGGACAAAAAGACTCCTTCTCTTATTATTTTAGAATATTATTTGTTGTTCTACCCAAAGGTAATTTTACTTATAATGCCCCTCGCTACTTTAATGGGGATTTATTTTTCTCTTGGATTAATTACAAGGCATAATGAAGTTTTGGCTTTAAGGGCTTTGGGAATTTCTCCTTTTAGAATATATAGGGCTATTTTTCTTTATGGATTTTTACTTTCTATAGTGATAATTTTCTTTAATCTTTCTTTAATCCCAAAGACAAAGGAAAACTTAAAAGAATTTAAGAAAGTAAAGATTGAAAAAATAGTTCAGGATTTCGATGAGAATTATGCAAGAGACATAAACTATATAACAGACACTGGGGAGATGGTTAGTATTAAAAGATTAATTGGTAATGAAATTCACGCGATACATATATTGACTTATAGAGATGGTAAAATGATATCAAGAATTGACGCTGGGAGGGGAATTTGGAAAGATTCTCTTTGGATTCTCTTAGGGGCTTACAAAAGAACTTTTGAGGAAGATTCTATAAGTTTTAATTTCAGCGATACAATGAAAGTAGAATGCTTTAGAGTATCTCCTCAGGAAATAGCCAAAAGTAAAAAAGATCCATTGAATTTCTCTTTCTTTCAACTTTTTAAATATATAAAAAAGTTGGAAAGGACTGGACAACGGTCAGGAGCAGAGAGAGTGGAATTATATGAAAGGATTTCTTATCCTTTGGTTAATTTTATAATCTTGTTTCTTGGGTGTCCTCTTGCTCTTGAGGTAAAAAGAAGAGGGTTAATTTTTGGATTTGGTCTTGGAATTCTTCTTTCTTTTATTTTCTGGGGTATAATTCAACTTTTTAAGGAGTTAGGAATAAATGGTAACTTACCTCCCTCCCTTTCAATTTTAATTCCTAATATGGTCTTTCTCTTTATAGGGCTATATTTAATGTTTAGAAAGGATGCCTTATGAACAAAAAAATAAATATAACTTATGGGGATGAAAAAATCACCCTATTAGTTCCTAAGGATTTTCTTGCAGGAGAAGTTATTAAACCCAGAGAATCTTCTCCTCTAATGTCTGAAGAAGAAATGAAAAAGAAAATAGAAGAATCGCTTCAAAAACCCATAAATTCTAAAAAACTAAATGAAATTGTAAAAAATAAAAAAGTTGGACTTCTAATAAATGATGGATTTAGACCAGGATTACAAAAACTAATCGTGGAGGTGATGTTAAGAGAAATTTTTAAGGGTAAGCCCCTTTCTCTTAAAGTTTTTATTGCTACAGGGACTCATAATCCTGAAGTGTATGGAAGAGGGATCGCTGAGTTTATTAAGAGGAGGGCGGAAGAGATGAATAAAGAAGTTTTTGTTATCACTAACGATTGCGAGAAAGGCGAGTTCATTTATTTGGGCGAAACTCCTTTTGGCACTAAAGCTGAGGTCTTAAAAGAATGGCTTGAGACAGATTCAAGAATTTACGCTCACGAATCCAAGTACCATTATATGAATGGATATAGTGTGTTTGATAAACAGGTTTGTCCAGGACTTTCTTCTTGGAGAACAATCGAATCAACCCATAAGCACGCCTTAAGAGAAGACTTAAGTGCTCCAGGTAGAATACCCTATCATAAGGTTAGAGAGAGACAAAGAAATCCTTTTGCAGAGGATAATAGATACGTAAGGTTATTGTCTGAAAGGTACGTATTAAAAGATGGGAAACTCAAAGAAGAGAACCCCCCTGTTTTTCTTTTAGATATGATTTCTACACCTTTTACAATTAAATGGATAGCTTCAGGAGACCCAGAGATAGTTTCAAGAGAGATGACCGAGGTTGTTGACAAATTAAGCTCTTTTGAGATTCCAAGGACAAAATATGTTGTGATTTCTCCTGGAGGGCCTCCATTCTCTGACACACTATATGGAACTCAAATTTGTCTTGATATGGCTTTAAAAAATGCGATTGAAGAGGGAGGGGAAGCTCTTATTTTAGCACCCTGTAAAGGAGATCCGAATTTACCCCTTGAGGTAAGAGGGCTTGGACCAAGCGAAAAAGTGAAAGAACTATTTTGGGATAATCTTGTTAGATTGAGAAAATTGTCTCTTCAAGAGGCTACAGAATGGATAAAGAAAAATTTTGAGTTGTATCTCTGGAAGACAGATAGGCTTTTGAAATTTATGCTAAAACAAAAAGTTAAACTTTATTTATATTCTGAACTTCCAAGAGAAAAAATTGAACCAGGAGGATTCCTTTTTGTTGAAGATCCAAATGAATGGATTAAGGAAAGAGCAAAAAGGAGGGATGGGAAGCTTAGAATAATAGATGAGGGGAATAAAGTGTTAATAATGTCTTCTAAATAAAAAATTTATAAGGATTACCCCTTGCATTTTTCTATTTTCTGTATATAATTAAATTAATATTTGTCCGGGGTGAGGACTCTATCTTTATATCCTGTTCTTTTTATAATATCTCCTTACATACCCTATACCCTAAATCCGTT
This sequence comes from candidate division WOR-3 bacterium, assembly GCA_039804165.1. Classification (NCBI taxonomy): domain Bacteria; kingdom Pseudomonadati; phylum Caldifarciminota; species Caldifarciminota bacterium. Next base: position 64,044 of record JBDRZZ010000007.1, on the reverse strand, counting down.
TCCCAAAAACTCACCCCGGATTTTTATTAAAAGAAGAAGTTTAATATTCTCTTAAGGTTTTAATTATAGGTAAATTAGAAGCTCTTAACGCTGAAGGTAAAGAAGCAATCATTGTTGTAAGAGTTCCCAAAAAGAACGCTTTGAGAAAGGAGAGAGGTATTATTTTCCCATACATTTTTGTTCCTATTGGAATATTAAGTCCTTCAAGAGCTCCGGATGGGAGTGGAATTCCAAAGTTTTGGAGTAAAATGGAGCCCACAAATCCTAAGAAGCAACCGAAGAGACTTCCAAAAAATCCAATCCAAAATCCTTCGCTTAAAAAAAGAGTGGATATTTGACACTTCCCAAAACCAATTGCTCTTAATGTTCCAATTTCTGTTTTCCTCTCCCAAGCAGAAACCATCATCATATTTGAAATTCCAAAAATAGCAAGAATTAAAAGAATCCCTTTTATAACACCCATTGCTTTTTTTTGAATCGCTTGAACACTTATAACTTCTTCTATATAATGAGAATATGGGAAAATTTCTACATCAAAAGAAAAGAGTTTATTTTTAAGAGAATCTACAAAAATTTCTGCCTTGGATGGATCTTCAAGAATTATCGTAAGTTCGGAAATCGCTTTTGCCCCTATAAAATCTTGGATAATCTGAAGAGGAACAAAAGCATTCATTTTTTCAAACTCTGAAAAACCAATAGAATATATTCCAGAAATTTCAAGATCTATCACATTATGAGTTTCATAAGTTGTTCTACTATAAAGGAGAAGAATATCCCCTACTTTACTATTTAAAATAGAAGAGAGCTCCTTTCCAATTAAGATTTTATATTCTTCATTCTCAGGGATTGACCCTTCAACATTTTTATCTCTTATTGCACTGAACTTTCTTTCTTTAGGTAAGTTTACTCCGTTAATAAGAATAGGAATCTGCTTCCCTTCGTATGAAATTAATCCACCTATTTTTAGTCTTGGATAAATTTCTTTAATTCCAGAAATTTCTCTTATTTTCTTTTCTATATCTTTAGAATCATAAAGGAGGAGGCTCTTAGTCACTGGGAATCTTTCAGAGTTCTTATCATAACCTTTTTTATGAATCTTAATATGCCCTACACCCATTTTTATATAATTATCAATAACATCATTCCATTCTCCTTCTATTAGAGTATCGAATAGAATAATGACCATAACTGCAGCTCCAATAGTAAAGGAATTTATTATTGATCTTCTTTTATTTCTGCTTGTGTTTCGGAACCCCATTTTAAATATATTCATAATTCTTTTTTCAAAGCTTCAATAGGTTTCATTCTAACAATATATAAAAGAGGATAAAGAGACCAAATAATAGCCCAGATAACCCCAAAAACAATGTAACCTACCCACTGGAGAGGGACAATTGCAGGATAAATCTTACCTTCCCAATAATCCATCATTTCTTCTATTTCTCCAAAACTAATACCTCTTCCTAATCCAAATTTAATAATGATATAGGAAAAAATTGTTCCGATTAATGCTCCAATTAAGGAAATGAGAATTATTTCAAGAAGAATTAATTTAGTAATCCAAAACCGGGAAGCTCCTATAGCACGAAGAGTTCCTATGTCTTTCTTTCTTTCAAGAACACTAGTGAGAACCGTATTCATTATAATCCCGGCAACAAGAATCAAAATTATTAATGAGAAAATATTCATCTTGTAATCTGTTACTCTAAAAAGATCCTCAATGTTTGTTAGACGTTCCCTCCAAGAGGTGATTTTTATATTGGGAAAGATTTTCCTTAACTCTTTTACATATTCGTCTGCCTTCCAAAACTCGTAAAAATTTATCACAAGAAGTCTAACCTCGTCTTTTTCCCAACCTAAAAGCATTCTCATAAGAGAAATTGGAAGAATAATTCCTTTACCATTTTTTATACTTTTAAAATTCTTAGCTGTGCTATCAATTTTTGCTGGGAGAACGCTTAACCCTCCATATCTATTACTTCCGAAAAGAATTATGGTATCTCCTTTCTTTGCGTTGAGAATTTCTGCTGTCTTTTCCCCTATAATTGTTCTTGGAATTTCGTCTTCCGAGATAATAGAAGTTTCAATTGAGGAGCTGTCTTTTACAACTATCGCTGGAGCGAATATTTTTCCTCTGATTTCTGCGTTCGGTATTATCTCTTTTATTTTTTTCTTTATATCTCCATATTTTTCTATAGAATAAATTGCAACTTCAAGAGGTTCAGCGTCTTTTGGCTCAAAAACAATCATTCCTTCCCGAGATAGCATAAAACGTAGAGCAGAAATTTTAAATCCTTCTCCTATTCCACTCATTGTTTGCATGGCAATTGTTGAGACCGCAATACAGATAGCTATAACAATGCTTCTTCTTAAGTATTTTAAGCTATTTCTTATGGCTCCTTTGAATAACATCTTTTACAATCCTTCCATCTCTAAGTTCTATTTTTCTATCTGCGAGTTTAAATAGCCTTGTGTCGTGTGTAGAGAAGATAAATGTTACTCCTTCAATTTTGTTTAAATTTTCCATTATTTTGATTATTTGTAATCCAGTCTCAGAATCAAGATTTGCAGTAGGTTCGTCTGCAAGAACAATATCAGGATTTCCAACTAAAGCTCTCGCTATAGCAACTCTTTGCCTTTCTCCTCCAGAGAGTTCATCTGGTTTGTGAGAGGCTATTTCGCTTATTCCTGTTTCTGACAATATTTTTTCTATTCTTTTCTTTCTGTCTTTCTCTCCCTTTAATATAAGTGGAAGTTCTATATTTTCATAAGCGGTAAGAACTGGTATAAGATTAAAATTTTGAAATATGAAACCGATGCGATTCTTTCTTATAAAGGTAGCTTCCTCCTCCGAAATGCTTGTGAGATCTTTTCCTTCAAAAATTATTTTCCCAAAAGTTGGTTTATCAAGAAGCCCCATTAAATTTAATAAAGTTGTTTTCCCACTCCCTGAAGGGCCAGCAATAACAATGAATTCGCCCTTAGAAATAGAAAAAGAGACTCCTCTAATGGCGTGAACCTCTGTTTTCCCCAGAAAATAATCTTTTTTTACATTTTCCATTTGAATTAGCATATTCTACTCTCCTTTAAATATAATATCTTAATTCAATAGAAAAGATGTTTTTATAAGGGATGAAATCAAACTCTCTTCCTTTCAAGATTCTAACATAATTTAAGGAAATAAGAGAATTCTCAAAAAAATAAGAGGTTAGAAAAATTCCAAGGATTCCACTTTTCCATTCTGGATTAACTAAAGAAAATAATCCAATTCCATTTATTTCATCTGTCCATCTAATCACAGAATATATATATTTCCTTCCAGAGCCTCCAGGTTCAAGAAGCTTGGGTAAATCTTCTTTTGGGGTAGCATCATATTCTTCTTTTGTAAGACCTTTCTGGTTGTAAAAAAACTCAAAGTGAAAACAGAAATTATCTCCAAAGATTTTATTAAAACCAGTTGTAGAAGCAAAAGTTTCCTTAGAAGAAAACTCAAAAGAGAAATCTGAAAAGATTATAAATCCTAAAATAGAAAAACGTATTCCCGCCCCTGGATAAAAAGCTTTTTTACTAAAAACAATTGGGAAGTGAGCCTCTAATCCAGAGCTAAAGAAAGAAAAATGCATTCCTCCTTTAATGCTGTCAATTTTAGGGGGGTCTCCTGGTAAGAAAATGATAAATTCTGGAGTTATATTTGGGATGTTGTTGTATTGGAGAGAGAAAATATTTTTCCCCTCTTTTAAAAGTTCTTCATCGAAGGGTGAAATGGAAGAACTTCCATACCAGAAAGGAGAATAAAACATTCCATATCCCCAGAAGAGATTATCTCTTCCAAAGGAAACCTCAAAGTTTTTATAATTTAAGCTTGCTATTGCTTTATCTATTGAAATGTAAATCGTGTCAAGAGGATAAAGAATTCCACTTCTTGAGAAAAAAACAAAAGAAGAAAATTCTTTTTTTCCTTCAAAATGAATTCTATTCTCAAAATGATAAAAAATATCTTTTTCGCTATAAATTATTTCATTCCCAAAAGAAGCCTTTAAAAAGGAAAACAAAACAAAAATCATTTCTTTAAGTTTTCAGGTTTGAAAAGAGAAGGCGAAATACTCTGAAGGGTTTTAAGGGATATAATTTTTACCTCTGTGTAACTTTCAGGGTTTAGCACATTAATCATCTTCATATAAGTGGTGTAAAGTTGTCCTTCAAAAACTTTGAGGCTATCTAAGAACATTTCCTTATATAATCTACCTGAGAGAGTATAAAATTTTAATTCAGCAGGGAGATAGTTTTTCTTTCTAACTTTCATTGTGATTTTTTTATAAGGAGCTTCTTTACTTTTCCCTTCGAGTTCGAGAAAGTAAAAATCCAAGGTAGAATCAATAGAAGTTGCTTTAAAATTCTTTTCGTAACTGCTTTCCATTAGATCACTATTTGAAAACTCACTTCCAAGAAATCTGTCTCTTATAGAAAGCCTTAAAGATTTCCCAACTTCTGGAGCATACATCCAAATGTCATTTCCAATTAGAAGAAATTTTCTTCCTTTTTCTCTAATTGGCTCAAGGACTTCAAGATAACTCGCTTTTTTTCTTTCCGAGATAATTTTTATTTTGTAGGTTACTTCTCGCCCACCTCGTAAATAGTTACGCATTTCTACTGTTGCTTGAGACTTAAGAGGTGTCTTTATCTCGTCAATTTTCTTGAGTAATTCCTCTGCAGTTAAAGAAACTAAAAATAAAAATATTCTAAACATACATTATATAAATATAAATAAAATGCAAAATAAAAGTAATCTGTCAAGATCTGTCAAGAAATTTATAAGAACCAATTGGCCTAACAAAAGCTTGACAAATTTTAAAATAATACCATTTTAATTGAAAAGGGAGGTTAAATGGTTCTTATGAAAAATTCCAAATTTTTCTTTTTTTTCTTTCTTTTTGGTTCTTCTTTTTTTCTTAGAGCTTTTACCTTGAGGCCGCAAGATGACACAGTAAAGGCTCCAGATGTAGAAAATCCTCCAACAATTAATGGTTTAGGAGATGATCCTTGTTGGAGTTTGGTAAATTGGCAGTCAATAGATCAGGTATGGATTCCTTATGGTGGCTATGTAGAACCGGAGGATTACTCCGGTAGATACAAAGTAGTATGGTCTTCCTTAGAAAATGTTTTATACTTTTTGGTTGAGATTACCGACGATATCTTTGTGGATGGCTATACAGGTGGTGGAGGTTATTACAATTATGATGTTTTAGAAGTTTTTATAGACGAAGATAAATCAGGAGGGATGCATCGTATTGACCAGGATGGAGAAAATGCTGAAAATGCATTTTCCTATCATATTACTCTGAATGCTCCAGAAGATGGCGGAGTGACGGAAGAATTTGCCGCATACGATCTTGCAGGATTTTGGCAAGTTGTAGACTATGCAAGTCATTTCCCTAACCTTGCAATGAGAAAAAATGGTTCTACTTACACTTGGGAATTTTCTCTTAAAGTTTATAATGACAATTACCAGAGTAGTAATCCTGAAGCGTTCAGGGTAAATTTAACAGAGGGTAAAATTATAGGACTCTCTCTCGCATACTGTGAAAATGATGATCCTAATGAAAATCCAAAAGTAAGAGATAATTTCTTCGGTTCTGTTTGGGTTGCCCATGAGGATTCTAATAGTCACTGGATGAACGCTGATGGCTTCGGGACTCTAAAGTTACTCCGAGAAGAAGGAATTGAAGAGGAATTTAAAGAAAAATATCTTTATATCTATCCAACTCTTGTTAAAGAGAAAGCCACTATTGAATTTTATCTACCAATCTCAACAAAAATTATTATTAAGGTGTTTAATCTCGTAGGGGAACTAGTGGATACAATCCTTGATGCAAATTTAAAAGCTGGGGGGCACAAAATTCAGTGGTTTCCAAAAGATGTTCCTTCAGGGGTTTATTTACTTAGAATACAAACGGACTATTTCAAAACTGTTAGGACTCTTGTGATTTTTAAATAGTAACTTCCTAAAGTCTAACTTCAGATAAGATAGGAAGCTAAGATATTTTGCGAGCTGCTTGCTAGGAGAGTTAAAGTCTTATATAATTTTTGAGATAATAAAGGAGTTTCTCTACTAAGTTCATTAAAACAAGGTCGATATTGTCACCTAAAAGAGATAATGGGGATTCAACAACTTCATACAAAATTACCCCCTTGACAAAGTGATTTTTTTGTTTATAACTTCTAATAAACTTATTAAAAGGAGGTGGGAAATGGATTTAAGAATAAATTTTAAGTTTATAGAGTAAGGCCTTTTCTCCTATTTTTGAAAGGGGGAAAGGCTAAAAAATTTTAATTTGTTTTAGATGGATTTATTAAGTAGGGTATAGGGAAAATATAAAAGGAGGTCAAATGCGAGAAATAAAAATTTTAGTTATATTATGTTTTCTTATGTTTGCAAGTAGTATGTTTGCACAGCTTTCTTTTGAGGATGTAACAGGGAAGTCTGGAATAGTGGGTAACGGCAATGTAGGATTTTCTTGGGGTGATTATAACAACGATGGTCTGATAGATTTCTTCCATAGTTCAGCAGGTAAATTGTATATCAACATGGGAATAGGTGATACATTTGCACTTGTTTCTAAGAACCCGGATCCTTCGACTGCAACTACCTATGGTTCCCTGATGGCGGACTTCACTGTAGATGGTAATTTAGACCTATTAATGACGCAGGGTAATTATTTATCTCTTGTAGAAAACACAGGGGATACTTTATCGTTTCCGGATATTACATCTGCTGTAGGTTTGAACCTGATTACCATACCCAGTGGTAATATTGCTGAGGCAGCGGCAGCGGACTTTGACCGGGATGGAAGATTGGAGATAGCCTTTGCCGGTGGTTATGGTGCAAACACCCAAACACCTGTCCGATTGGCAAAGTTGAATACAGGAACAGGTCAATACGAGGATGTAGCATCTGGAGTGCTTGATGATATTACTCATCAATTCGAGGCATGGAATCCTGCCTGGGTTGATGTCAACAATGATGGGTATCTGGATTTATTTATGCCATCGATCAGAAGTAATTTCCCGACAAACAGGTCTGGATTATACATAAACAATAATGGTAGTGCGTTAAATTGGAGTGAGATTATTGTTGATGGTTCAGCCAGAAATGTTTCGGCAATTGCTTCTGCCTGGGGAGATATTGATAATGATGGAGATATGGATTTGATTGCACAAGCGTTTACAGATGACGGTGGTGCTTTGAATGTATTGTTGAACAATGGAGATGGCACATTTACTGATGCTACAGGCTCATCAGGTATAGTAGCGAACGTTCAGATGAGAGGTTTATCTTTGGGAGACTATGACAATGACGGAGACTTGGACTTATTAATTGGTGGAGGTGGTATGGATTTGACGATATACCAGAACCAATTAATAGAGTCAAGCGCTCTTACATTTACCAATGTTACAGCGAGCACAGTAGGAACTGGAATACAGCAGCATCGTTCTGCGTTATTTATTGACTATAATAATGATGGTAAGCTTGATATATTTGCTGGCTGGACAAGCTCTACTTTCAGGTTATTCAGGAATAAGGTAGAAAACACAAATAACTGGATTGGGTTCCGTCTTGCGATGATTGGGACGTATAATAAGTCAGCCATTGGAGCTCGGATTAAAGTTGAAGCTGGATCTCTCTCTATGATTAGAGACATTCAAGCAGGTGGTTGTGGAGGAATGACAGGTGGAAATATTTGGGCTAATTTTGGTCTTGGAGAAAATACCTCTGCAACTGTCACAGTTTATTGGCCAAATGGGGTTACCCAAGTAATTGGTGATTTGGCTATTAATCAGTATCATTATTTAGAATCACCTCTTGCACCTCCAGCACTCCTATCCCCAGAAAATAACGCTGTTTTAGACCCAGGGGATGTGACCTTAGAGTGGCAAGAGCTCCCAGATGTAGATGGTTATCATCTTCAAGTGGCAAGAGATGCTAATTTCTCAGAGTTGATTGTGGATGAATATCTTTCTGAGACAAGCTATATTTTAACAAGTTTGTCCTATGGAGAAAGACTCTATTGGCATGTAAGCTCATATATTGAGGACGAAGAAGAAAGTGAATTCTCAGGAGCTTGGACATTTAGAATTAGAACTATATACACCGATGTAACAACCATCTTACCAGCTCCGACAGCGAATCCTGATTTAGGATTCTCTTGGGGAGATTATGATGACGATTGGGATTTAGATTTATATATTCCTGGAGCAAGTGGAAAGGGTTCTTTAATGAGGAATGAGGGTGAGAGTTTTACCCTTATTAAGAATATTGGAGTTGGTTATAAGCAGGGTAGTGCATTTGCAGATGTGGATAACGATGGGAATCTTGACCTTGTTGTTCAGTCTGGGAATAGGATTATCGTTTATTATGGAAATTTAGAGAATGCGACCCTTGATTCAACTATCTTGGGTCCGATTGGTTCTGGGAACCTTGGTAATCCTGCGGTTGGTGATTACAATCAGGATGGGCTTCTTGATATAGCTGCTGCTGGGAATACTACGGGTTCTGGTGGAGGGACAATTATAGGTCTTTATAAGCAAGTGAGCCCAAGGAGTTTTGAATTGGCTTCAGGTGATGCAACTGCTGACCTTGATACGACAGATGGTAGGAAATTTGAGAGCTGGAATATGGCATTTTTAGATGTGGATAATGATGGAGATCTTGATTTGTGGGCTCCTTCAATTCGTAGTGATTGGCCTACGAATAAGAGTGCGATATACATAAACAATGGTGGTAAGTTTGGTCAGGCTCAGCCGATAATTGTAGAAGGTAATGAATTAAATGTTTCTGCGATTGCTTCTGCCTGGGGTGATTTTGACAATGATGGAGATTATGATTTACTTGCTCAAGGTCTTGGTGCTGATGGTGGAAGGTTGTATTTATTGAAGAATCTAATTGAAGGTGGAACATTGGTATTTGACACATTAACAGCAGCAACCGGTTTGGGTATAGCTCAGAATGCTGCTTATCGTGGATTTTCCTGGGGTGACTTTGACAATGATGGAGATCTGGATTTGGTAGCTGGAACAGCGGGCGCTGATTTTAAGGTTTATTCTAATAATGGTGATGGGACATTTAGTGATGTATCAAGTGAGGCTGTTGGTTCTATAGGTCAGCATCGTCGTTCGGTTTTGTTTGTTGATTACAATAATGATGGTAAGCTTGATATATACACGAACTATCAAGCCAATAGGCATTTATTGAGAAATGACCTAGTTGACCCTGGGAACTGGATTGGGTTCCGTCTTGCGATGATTGGGACGTATAATAAGTCAGCCATTGGAGCTCGGATTAAAGTTGAAGCTGGATCTCTCTCTATGATTAGAGACATTCAAGCAGGTGGTTGTGGAGGAATGACAGGTGGAAATATTTGGGCTAATTTTGGTCTTGGAGAAAATACCTCTGCAACTGTCACAGTTTATTGGCCAAATGGGGTTACCCAAGTAATTGGTGATTTGGCTATTAATCAGTATCATTATTTGAATAATGCTGCGGAAGTTCCTCCAGCACCCACTCTTGTTTCACCTCCAAATGGTGCAGAGAATCAACCACTTTCTTTAAATTTGATATGGAATAAAGTTCTCACTGCTACAGGATACCGTTGTCAGGTTGCGACTACAGAGACATTTGAAGATCCTTCTATTATAGTAGATGCGACCTCTTACGATACCGTCGAAGCTATTAGTGGCCTTACAGAAAATACGCAATACTATTGGCGCGTTCTTGCATTTAATTCTCTGGGTGAGGGGGAATGGTCAAGTGTTTGGAGCTTTAAGACCCTGGCTCAGGGTGTACTAGAGGAAGCTTTACCCAAAGTCTTTGCTTTAAGAGAAAATGGTTCTCTTGTGAATACGAAAGCGGTAATAACTTATGATGTCCCACACGAAAGCTCTGTAAGAATTGTAATTTGTGATTTACTCGGTAGAGAAATTGCTTCTCTGGTTAACGAGGTTAAGAAACCTGGAAGATACACTGTTGATTGGAATGTGGGTAACTTGAAAAATGGTGTTTACTTCTGTAAGATGGAAGCAAGCAACTTTACTGCTGTAAGAAAGCTGATCTTAATGAAATAAGGGATTTTTTAACTAAAAGAAAGAGTGGGGCTTTGGAGTTAATCAAGCCCCACTCTTTTTATTCTAAGCCAAGTTCTTCTTTAAAATAAGGGAGAACTTTCTTAAGCCCTTCTTCTCTTTTTATCTTTGGCTCCCAATTTAGAAATTTTTTAGCTTTACTTATGTCAGGCCTTCTCTTTTTTGGATCGTTAATAGGCAAAGGCTTAAAAATAATTTTGCTTTTGCTTTTGGTGAGGCTTAAGATTTCTTTTGCGAAGTCAAGAATACTTATTTCGCTTGGATTCCCTAAATTGATTGGAGTATTTACATTAGAAAGCATCAATCTGTAAATCCCCTCAATTAAGTCATCTACATAACAGAAGGAGCGAGTTTGAGATCCATCTCCAAAAACTGTTATTGGCTCATTTCTTAAAGCCTGGCATATAAAAGTTGGCAAAACTCTTCCATCCTCAATGCGCATCCTTGGACCATAAGTATTAAAAATTCTCGCTATTTTTATATCTATTTTATGGACATTGTGGTAAGCTGTTGTGATTGCCTCAGCATACCTTTTCGCTTCATCATAAACACTTCTTGGCCCTACTGGGTTTACATTTCCCCAATATTCCTCAGTTTGAGGGGAGAGTTCTGGATCTCCATATACTTCTGAAGAAGAAGCTAAAAGAAAACTTGCTTTTTTAGCCTTTGCTAAGCCAAGTAAGTTATAGGTTCCAAGGGCTCCGACTTTTAAGGTATGAATTGGATATTTAAGGTAGTCTTTTGGACTTGCAGGACTTGCAAAATGAAGGATGTAATTTAATTCTCCTTCTATATTTACATAGCTTGTTACATCGTGATTTATAAAAGTAAAATTTTTGTTTTTAAAAAGATGTTGTATATTTTTTATCCTTCCTGTTATTAAGTTATCCATACATATAACATAATAACCTTCCTTTAACAATCTTTCACAAAGATGGGATCCTAAAAAGCCTGCTCCACCTGTTATTAAGACCCTTTTTGAGTTTTCATCTTTGACTTTTTCTTTCATTTTTTCTTCAATTCTATCTTGGGATAGAAATGTGTCAAGTAGTATTTAATTTTTAATATTATTCCCAATCATCGGTTCTAAAAGGAGAAGCTGGGAGCCCTTCTTTATTGTATAGATTCGCTTCCTCTGGATTATCTGCCCAAGCGTATCTAACAGCAATAGGATTTTTCACATTTTTATTCCAAACAATCACTTTATCTTTCTCAATTTTCGCTTTTGCCCATACAAATTTTTTATTGTGCCCCGCTATGGCAAAATGTTTAAGTTCTTTATTCCCTTTTGCCATAAGACCACTACCAACTTCCTTAAAGCTCAGAATTATCTTATTATCTTTTATCTCCATTGATTTGTAAATAGGCCCTGATGAAACAACATTCTCTTCACCATAAGCTATTTTTTGAGCAAGAAGGGAAAGACGCTTGCCCACATCTTTTTTATTTAGAGGATGGATGTCATTCCATTCTCCAATGTCAATTGTTACAGCCATTCCTGTATTTGGTAAAGATAAAGCCTTAAGTTGTGCTTCTCTTAAAAGCGCCCAATTACTTTCGGAAGGTTCTTTCTTTGCTTCCATAAAATTAGAAAGTTGGACAAAAAGAAATGGGAAGTCACCCTCTTGCCATTTTTCTCTCCAGTTTTTTATAAGAGCTGGGAATAGCTCTCTATACTCAATTGGTCTATCTGTATTGGATTCTCCTTGATACCATATTACTCCTTTAATACGATATTTGAGAAGAGGGGCAATCATTCCGTTAAATAGACCAACTGGCTTCCAGCTTATGAAAGTTTCTGGCAAAAGAGGCTCCATCTTTGCACCAAGTTGATATTTCCATTTTCCTTTCAAGTCAATTTTTTTGTTATTATAAGAGATCTCATAAGGTTTGTCTGGGACAAAACCTCCTATTCCTCTTTCACTTATAACTCTTATTACAATTATATTTTTCCCTTCTTTTAATAACCCCTCTGGAAGTTTATATCTTCTTGGAGGATATTGATAAGTAGTATTTCCTACAAAAACTCCATTTACAAATGTGGAGTCAGCATCTATAATTCTGCCTAAGATAAGTTCAGCTGGTTGCCCTGCCATAAATTTTGGTATGTTTACTTCTCGGCGGAACCATAAAACTCCATTTACAGGACCTAATTGATTAGCCCAGTAACCTGGGATTTTTATCTCAGGCCATTTAGATGCCTCAAATTTTGGGTTATACCATTTTTCAGATTCTTTATACCCCATATCTTTTTCTCTTAGTTCTTTATACCAATTTTGAATTCTTTCTCTATCTTCTTTTTTTATCTTGTTTATGAGAGAGCTATCCTTAAATCGCAAAGCCTCTTCGTAATAATGTGGGAATTGGTCTTTTAAAGCGTCTTCGCTCATCCAAGCTTCAGCTGGAGAACCTCCTAGACTCGCATTTATTATACCAATTGGGATTTTGTATTTTTCATAAAGCTCTCTACTGAAAAAATAAGCCACGCTTGAAAACTCAAGAACAGTTTCTGGATTTGTTTTTGTCCATTTCCCTCCTTTTAAATCTTCCTCAGGCTTATTAAAGTTATATTTTTCTGGAACCTTAAAGAATCTTATAAAACTGTTTTCTGAGGATGCGATTTCAGATTTATATATGTGGGAAACTCTTCGCATTGGTAATTCCATATTAGATTGTCCGGAAGCTACCCAAACATCACCGATTAGAATATCTTTTATAAAGAGAGTGTCTTTAGAATCCGTTATTTTCATTTCATGTGGGCCTCCAGCTATTAGCTTTGGTAAAGAAATTTCCCATTTTCCTGAATCATTAGTAGTGGTATTGTAAATAGAATCCAGAAAAACAATAGAAATTTTCTCCCCCTTTTTAGCCCAACCCCAAATTTTTAATTCTATATCTCTTTGTAAGACCATCCCATCACTTATAAGCTTTGGCAATTTTATCTCTCCATAAATTGTTATAGAAAGAAAGAATATAAAATAAAAGCTAAAAAACTTTTTCATTCTTTTCCTCCTAATCTAACTTTTCCTTTCCGTTCCAGCAATATGTGCATAAGTTTTCTTTTGGAAGACAAGTTGCTTTTATCAAATCTTCAAGTTCTTGATATTTTAAAGAAGTTACATTAAGGTCTTTTTCCATCTCCTTTATCATCCTAAGATATTCTTTTGAATTAGGGTCAAGATAAGGTTCTATATTATAGAGAGGCTTTTTATGAATTTTTTTAATGATCCTTCTTGCAAATAATTCTTCAATCTTCCTTGTTGAGAAAAGAAATTTGCAAGGAAACATAAGTGGAGGACAGGCAGGTCGGACGTGTATCTCTTTTGCACCTGCATTCCAGAGTTTAACCAAAAGATAATTTTTTAGTTGAGTTCCTCTAACAATAGAATCCTCTGTTATTATAAGTCTCTGTCCTTTGATGAGAGCGTCTGCGGTTATCTGTTTCATTAAAGCAATTAAGTTTCTTGTTTCCTGGCTTATTGGAACATAACTTCTTGCCCACCCTGGGGTATATTTAAGTAAAGGAGCTTTAACTGGAATTCCTGACTGAGAAGAATATCCATAGGCGTATGCCGTTCCTGAATCTGCAACTCCAGTGACAAGATCAGCTTTAACATTGTCTTTTTTCGCCATAAGCCTTCCAGAATACTCTCTAAATTCCTCTACGTTCTTTCCTTCATATTCTGAGGCTGGGAATCCTGTATACACATATAAAAAAGTGCATAATCTTAAGTCTTTACCAGGTTCTTTTAATACTTCTTTTTTGTCTTCATTTAAAAGCATTACTTCTCCAGGTCCAAGAAATTTCTTTGTAGAATATCCTAAATTTTTATAAGAGGAAGTTTCTGAAACGATAATTTTTGCTCCTTTTTTTTCTCCTAAGACAAGAGGGGTCCTACCATACTTATCTCTCGCAGCTATTAGACCTTCTTTTCCAAGAAGAAGTAAAGACATTGAACCTTCAATCCGAGAGTACATATATTCTATACCATCTAATAAGTCTTTCCCTCTATTAATAAGTTTTGCAATGAGTTCTATTTGATTTACATAACCATTAGACATTTCAGAAAAAATTTCTCCCTCTTTAACTAATTCAGCAGCGAGCTCAGTTTGGTTATTTATAAAACCTGCTCCACAGATTGAATACTCGCCAAATTTTAATCTTAGAATTAGAGGTTGTGAATCTCTATCGCTTATTACTCCAATTCCTGAATGTCCGTGCATATGTATATAGTCAAGATCCTCAACAAATCTTGTTTTGAATTGTGCCTTCTCTATTGTGTGGATTTTTTTATGCATTTTATTTCCATCAAAAATTGCAAGGCCACCATAAGAAGTCCCAAGATGTGAATGATAGTCAGTTGCATAAAGAAGTTCTTCTTTACAGTCTTTTTTTGAAACAATTCCAACAATTCCACTCATTATTTTTCTCCTTTTTATTAAATCAAATTTTTATTTTGAATACCACTTATTATTCCCATTCCTATCCAGAAAAGAAGACCAAGCCCTACCACATAAATAGTGTTGTCAATGAAATTGTGAATGAGAATTCCCCAAAAAGAAGAAAATAAAGCTTCCGAGATCCACTTTTTGTGAGTATGTTTTCTATTTAAGTTTTCATAACTACCTTTGAGGGCTCCTCCAAATAATAATAAAAGAGCAAATAAGCCTATAATCCCCGCTTCTACCATAAAATTTATATACATATTGTGAACATAAGGAGAACCTATTTTATGAGAGGGAGAGTACTTTGGGCATAAAAGATAATAATTGTGAATGCCTACTCCAGTGTATATTGAATGTTCTTCCCACATTTTGAGTCCAATCTTTATTCCTATTATTCTATTTGTGTCATTTTTATCTTTAAAGGTGTTTAAGAATCTCCATCTTAAATGAGGAGTTAAAAATGTTACTCCAATTAAGATAGTAAAAACCGCCAGAGCTAAAACTCTTTTTCTTTTTATAAAAAATAAGATTAATAAAGAAATAATTAAAGCTATTGTAGGCCCCCTTGAGAAAGTCAAGAAAAAAGCTACTGTTCCAAGAATTATTGCAAGCCAGTAAAATGTAAATCTTTTCTCTTCAATAGCAAAAGAGGCCAAAATTGGTAAACAAAATAAAATAAGAGAGGCCAAAATTAAGGGATTATGACAAACTGAGGTTATCCTTTCCTCTTTCATAGGGGTTATTATTGGGATTCCCTTATATACAAAAGAGGCTTTTGTTATATACTGAATTATTCCAATTGCGGATACAAAAGTAATTAACAAAGCTACCACGTTTAGAAATTTCTTTATTTGTTCTTCTTCCTTTATTAATTCTTTCCCAAGAAAATAAGCTAAAATATAAGAAAGAAAAGCAGAACCCGCATAAAAGCTATGTTTTTTATAAACTCCAAACAAAGAAGAAATTATAATGGCGAGAAGAAGAAAAAGCTGTAGTTTGTCTAAGAGATTAATTTTGAACTTCTTTTTACAAAATAATAATAAAATAAAGGAGATAAGAAATAAAGGAATTGAAAAATAAGCAGAAATAGGGGAAAAGAAAATCCCTGTGAGTAGAAAATAAAAAGCTGCATTTTGAAAAGAATGTTTTTTCACGATTATATTTATAACTCAAAAAAATAGAAAATCAAGATTTCGGTTTCTCTTTTCTCTCTTGAAGCTCTTTTTTCACTTGTAGATGTTCTTTATATGTCCGAGTAAATATATGGGTTCCTTTACCTGTAGCTACATAATATAAATAATCTGTTTTTGCAGGATAAAGAGCAGCTATTATTGATTTTTGGCCTGGATTGGCAATTGGCCCAGGGGGGAGTCCTTTATTCTGATAGGTGTTATAAGAAGATTCTATCTTAAGGTCTTTATATAAAACTCTATTTTTATGCCTTCCTAACGCATAAATCACTGTAGCATCTATTTGCAAAGGTAACTGTTTTTTTAGTCTATTGTATATTACTGAGGCAATTATTGGCTTTTCTCTATCTACCATTGCTTCTTTTTCAATCATAGAAGCTATTGTTAAAATCTCATGGAGATTAAATTTCATCTTTTCCACCTCAAAATATTCTCCTTTTGGGATAATTGAGAAGAGAGTAAAAACCATTTTTTTTATCACATTTTCTGCTCTTTCCCCTTTATAAAAAAAATAAGTGTTTGGGAAAAGATAACCTTCAAGAGTTTTCGCTTCTATCCCGAGTTCTTTAATGAAGTTCTTATCCCTTATAAGGGAGTCTATTCTTCTAACATCTATATCCAGTTCTTCTCTATGTTGCCAGAAAATATTTATAATTTCACTTGCTTTTAATCCTTCAGGGATTGTAATTTTTACAGTGAGTCTCCTCCTCTCAAGGAGACTTCTAATAACATTTCTTGGGTTCTCATAGATTTTAAATTTATACCAACCATAGGATAATGAACGGGATTTCTTCGTGAGAATAACTAAAAAATTAAAACCGATTCTGTCTTGGATTATTTTACTATCTTTTAAATTTTTGGAAATAACTTCTAAGTTATCCCCCTCTCTAATTTTTATTATAATATCTCTTTTCTTAGGAGAGAAAATTATTGGAAATAGAATTGATCCAATTAAAAAAATTAGAAGAAAACACTTAATTCTCATCAAGAAATTCTTTAAGAATCAAGGAGGCTGAAATTTTATCTATGAATCTTTTGTCTTTTGTTTTTCCCAATTGAGAAGCAATCTTTGTGGCTTCTTTTGTCGTAAAGCGCTCGTCTTGAAGTTTTACAGGGATATTCAATTCTTTCTGTATCTTTTTCTTCATTTCTTGGACAATTTTTGCTCTTTGTCCTATTTTGCCAGTTGTGGTTAACGGAAATCCAAGTATTATTCCTTTAAAATCGTATTCTTTATTCATTTCTTTAAGTTCTTTTATTAAGTGTTCAGTTTTAACAGTCTTTTTTGGGCTTGCTATCTTTACAAGCTCGTTACTTATTGCTATTCCAGTCCATTTTGTTCCTATATCTAAACCAATCCAATATTTCATTATTAAATTATAACCTTTTATATTTTATTTTTCAAGGGTTTTGAAAAATTAGAAAGCTTCTTTTATTATTTCTCTGAGTTCCTCATCAGTAAGGACAATTGGGTTTCCTTGCATACTACTTGATTTTTTAGCATTTTCAACAATCTCTTCTAACTTCTCTTTCTCTAATTTTAATTCGGAGAGGCAGGGAATATTAAAATTCCCATATAGATCTTCTATCCAGGAAATGAGATCCTTTTCTTCTGCTTTTTCTTTTCCTGTCACTATTTTTGCAATTTCTTTATATTTTATAAGAGTTGGAGAAAGAGGTTCTCTTTCCTTTAATGCTTTAATGTTCATCTTAATAACAAAAGGTAAGAGGATTCCGCAAAGTAGGCCGTGAGAAACATCGATAACACCACCCAAAGCTCCAGCGAATCCATGGACTGCTCCAAGTTTTGCGTTAGCAAGAGCAATTCCTCCAAAAAGACTTCCGATGCACATATCTTCTCTTGCTCTTGTGTTAGAACCATCCTTAATTACTTCAAGAATGGAACGACTTATTCTTTTAATTCCTTCTTTACATATTGAATCTGTTAAGGGATTTGATTTGTTTGAAACAAATGGTTCTATAACTTGAGTAAAAGCATCAAGACCTGTGTTTAAGGTAATTTCCTTAGGCATTGAATAGGTAAGAGCAGGATCAACAATTGCAATCCTGGGGAGCATAAAATTACTTCTAAGACTTACTTTAATAGAATGCTCTTTTGACTTTATAACAGCGTTTTTTGTAACTTCTGCTCCTGTGCCTGCTGTTGTAGGAACAGCTATGAAAGGAATGCCTGGATTCTTGAATGGTTTACCTTTGCCAATAACTTCTAAATAGTTAAAGAGATTTCCTTCGTTTGTGAGGAGAACAGCAATAGCCTTTCCTGTATCAATTGCACTTCCGCCACCAATTCCTATAACTACATCTACCTTTTTTCTTTTTCCTAACCCCAGACACTCTATAATTGTTTCTGTCGTTGGTTCACCTTCTACACTGTATATCTCCGGAGTTATTCTTTCTCTTATAAAAGAGTCGAAAAGAAAATTATATCTTTTTTGATTTTTACCTGTGACTATAAGAGGTCTTTTACCAAAGTTCAAAGCGTTTGAAGAAATTTCTTTTGAAGAACCTACTCCAAATATTATTTTTTCTGGGACTCTGAATTCAAAATTAATACTACTCACCAACCTGCCTCGGTAGGAAATATGTTTGTGTATTTTATACTATGTCTTGGGGTAGCCATCATCTTTTCTACTGTGTCTCTCCATTTTTTATAATGTTCAGTCTCCTTATGCTTACTAGCATCTTCTTGTTTTTTATAAACTTCCACAAGAATAAACTTGGTTTTATCATCAATTTGTTGGAGCACATCAAACCTAGCTATTCCAGGTTCTTTAACACTATTTTTAGCATTTTCTATCGTGGCTTTTTTAAAATCTTCTATATACTCTTCTTTTACATCTACATGAACGTGGACAATAAACATAAAAAACCTCCTTTTCTTTTATAAAAGTAGTAGTGTTTTTTTAAGAGTCAAGAGTTTCTTTTGGGTTGAAAACTTAGGTAGTTCCTTAAATCAATTTATTTTTTAATCCCACTTACCGAGGAAGCTTACAAAAAAAGAGATTAGAATAAGTTTTAAATCAAGGGTGAAACATTGCTTTTTTAAATATAACAAATCGTATTTTAATTTTCTTTCAAAATAATCATGCTTTCTTCTGTAAATTTGAGCCAGCCCTGTTAATCCCGGCTTCACTGAACATCTTTTATGAAAATCTGGAATTTCTTCCAAGTTTTCGTATCTACTTCCATTTATCTTTAGCTCCTCTGGATGAATTGGTCTTGGCCCTACAAAACTCATATTTCCTAGGAAGATAGAAATAAGTTGAGGGAGTTCATCCATTGCTGTTGCTCTTAAGAACTTTCCAACTCTTGTAACTCGTTGATTTAAAATTTCTCCTTTATGATTTACTGGAGATTCAAGGTGAGCATTTCTATCCATAGATCTAAATTTAAGAATTTTAAATATTTTTCCTCCTATCCCAATCCTCTTTTGTTTTATAAAAATGGGGCCTCCATCTTCCATAACAATAAAAATAGCAATAAGAACCCAAAAAGGGAAAGAAAGAATTAATCCTATTCCAGAAAGAAAAATGTCAAAAATTCTTTTAATATAAATGTATAATTTATTCTTTTTTTTAATTTTTTTATTCTCTTTTGTGCTTAACTCAAAAGATTTGATCATTTATAATATTTTATAATAATTTACTATTTCTGTCAAGTTTTTTTGGAATATTTTATAAATTTTTCTCTATTCTTTGATTTTGGATTTCTTTTTCAATCCAATTATAAGTTTTTTTAAGGCCCTCTTTTAAAGGTATAGAAGGTTCCCATCCAAGGACCTTTTTGATTAGAGTATTGTCAGAGTTTCTCCCTCTAACCCCTTGGGGTTTTGAAAGATCGTATTTTTTACTAATTTTTTTCCCAGAAATTTCAATTATTATATCTGCCATTTCGTCTATTGTCACTAATTCGTTTGAACCAATATTTAATGGTCCTTTAAACTCGGAATTCATTAATCTAATGCTTCCTTCTATGCAATCATCTATATAACAGAAAGATCTTGTTTGTTTCCCATCACCCCATATTTCAATCTCTCCTGGATTAGAGGCCAGAGCTACCTTTCTACAGAGAGCTGCAGGAGCTTTTTCTCTACCTCCTTCATATACTCCGAAGGGACCGTATATGTTATGATAACGTGCGATAGTAAAATTTAGTCTATAGTCTTTTCCAAAAGCTTCATAGAGCTTTTCGGCAAATAATTTTTCCCATCCATAAAATTGATCTGGTTGAGCAGGGATTGCATCTTCTTCCTTTAGAGGTTTTACTTTTGAGCTCAATTGTTTATATTCTGGATAGACACATGCCGAAGAAGAAAAGAATATTTTTTCTATCTTGTTTTCAATAGAAGCTCTAATTATGTTAATGTTTATAAGAGAATTGTTTTTCATAATTTCTGCCCCAACTTTTGTTATATATCCAATTCCTCCCATATCTGCTGCAAATTGATATACCAACTCAATTCCTTTTGTTGCTCTTAAGCAATTTTTGTAGTCTCTTAAATCAAGGGTTAATTTCTCTGAATAATAAGGTTCTTCCATAAAACCATCCCATTTTATATCAACGGCCCGGACGAAGTGTCCTTCTTTATATAGCCTTTTAGCCATATGGCTCCCTATGAAACCTCCAGCTCCACAGATTAAAATTTTCTTTTTAGACAAGTAACTCTCCTTTTTCTTTCTAATTTTATTAAATAAGTTTGTTTATGCAAGTAAAAAATTTCTTTATTTAAAAATTTTCTAAAATATGTTTAGCTATTCTTATAGCATCCCTATAAATTTCTTGTTTCAATTCAGGTAGTTCATCCCAAGAGAAAAAATCCACATCTATTGCATCATCTCTAGCTTTTGCTTTTCCTCCTGTTACTTCAACAAGAAAAGTAATTATAACAAGATCCCCATATATTTCTATTTTTTGAGAATAAACTCCAAGAAGATCTACAATTCTACCTCTTAAAGAAGTTTCTTCATAAAATTCTCTTAATGCCGCTTCTTCAGGACTTTCCCCTACTTCCATAAATCCTGAAGGAAGAGCCCACTCTCCTTTTGAAGGTTCTATACCCCTCTTTATAAGAACTATTTTGTTCTTTTTGAAACCTACAATTGATACACAAGGAAGAGGATTTTTGTAATCAACAAAACCGCAATAAACACAATTTTTTCTGTTTCTTCCTTCTATGAAACTAAGGCAAAGCTCTTTTCCACAAATAGGGCAGTAATGAAATTCTCTTTTATTCTTTGCTTTTTCCATATTTCCTTGAGAAAGTAAAAATTAGAATTAAATAAACTATATACAAAAGAAAACATCTATAGTCTTTTTCTGGAAGAGTTAAAATTGCAAAAGGGGAATTTTCTATTCCTATCATTATTTTATTAAATATAAAGCCAACTAACCAGAGAAAATTACCTGTAATCTCAGATAGAAAAGGGAGAAGTAACAACATAAAGCATCCTGAGATTAAAATTCCTGTTAAAGGGATAAGGATTAGATTCGCAAGAAGACTGAGTAAAGGAACATAACCAAAGTAAAAAGCAATTAAAGGAATAGTTCCAACTTGGGCGCTTAAGGTTATAAAAAAGGGAAGTAAAATCCAATGTTTAAACCAATTGTTTGGTATTTTTTCTAATTGCTCTTTTAATAGATTAAACATAATAAAAATTGAAAAAATAGCTAAAAAAGATAATTGAAAACTTATTGTAAATAAGCTTTTAGGGATTAAAAGTAGCATAAAAAGGCCTGTTACACAGAGAATATTTAAAAGATCGATATTTTTGTTTCTTATTTCTCCAATAGTCCAAAAAAAAGACATTATTGAAGCTCTAATTACGGGTGTCCGAAAACCTGAAAGGAGAGCATAAAAGAATATAAATAATTGTGATAGTAAAAGGGAGATATTCCTCTTTAATTGAAAAGCTCTCAAAAAAATGAAGACCACTGTGAAAGTAATCCCTATATGTAAACCACTTACTGCTAAAAGATGAGCAGCACCACAGGTTCTGAATCTTTTTTGGATGGAATAAGGAAGATTATCTCTTTTCCCAAGAGAAAGAGCCGAACAAATTTTTCCGACATCTCCTGGACAATACTTTTGAATTTTGTAATCAAAATAGTCCCTTAAAGAAAAAATTTTATTAAAAATTGTTGGGTAAGAGGTTTCTATATTAATATCCTTTAGCTTAGAATAACCATTTTTAAATTCAATAATTCCCTTGCCTTTAATAAAGAAGCCTTCTTTATTTGGTGTTCTTAGATACAATTCTCCTAAAACAAGGTCTATTATCCTGTCTCCAAAATAAATTCCTTTAAAATTTATCCTTTCTCCTATATGTTGGAAACCAATTTGTTGGTATAAACCTCCAGCAAAAAATAAAAGAATAAAGAGAAATATATCTATTTTTTTTATAAAATAAAAAATGGAAAAAAAGCAGATCCCTATAAGGAATATTCTTAAGTCTAAAAATGCCCCAACGGAAAGTCCTAATACAAAGGTAAAGAAAGGAAGTAATGCAGGTCTTTTTTTAAGAAATTCTTTTACGCTCACTAAAACTATTTTCTCTTAAAAAAGCTCCCTCCACCGTGATTTTTTAGCTTCTCATAGAAATTCTTTGCCTGTAAGTGATCTCTATCAAGTTTAAGAGCTCTTTTTGCATGGTCTAAAGCATGTCTATATTTACCGAGCTTAGCGTAACATTTGGCTAAGTTAAGATGGAGGTCCGCGCTTTCTTTATTTAATACAGCTTCTAGACAAAGATCTATGCCTTTACCATCCAATCCTGAGAGAACCAAAGATAGACCATAATAACTCTTATAAACTTCATTATTCTTATCAAGTGCAAAGGCTTTTCTAAAATATTTTGAAGCTCTTAAAGGGTCCGCAGAAAGGATTTTACACCCTTGCTCAAACAATTTTTCTCTACTTTCTCTTCTTTCTCTTTCTTCTTCTTCTTCAAATATCCCTAATTTACAATGTCTTATATATTCATTTCTTCTTTTTGGATCTTTAAGGGTAAGATAAGCACGGGTTATTTTCAGAAAATAAGGTAGGACCTTTTTAGCTTCTTCTGGAGATAAATGGTCAGGATGATATTTTGCAGCGAGTTTATAATATGCCTTTTTTATTTCAGCTTCACTAGCGTCTTCAGAAACGCCTAATAATCTAAAATATTCCATTGTTTTATTATAAATTTAAGAAAAATACGATAGATGTCAAGAGTTTTTTTAAACTTTCCTTAAGAATAATAAAGATGGGTTGACATATTTAAATTTTTGTTTTATAATTCTCGCTGTATGAAGAATCTTTGGATTGTTTATAGTTCAAGAAAAGGAGGACATAGATATCCGGCAGAGAGTCTCTTCGCCTACATAATGAATTATTATAGGGATAAATTTAAGAGTGTATGCATAAATTTTCTGGATTTCTGTTCATTGGCTTCTTTTTTTGACAGTTTTGGAAGATTCGCAGATTTAAAATTGAGAAAGATAACAAAAGTGTGTTATAAATCTGCAAAGGAAAATAGGAGTTCTTTGCTTATTCCTTATAAAAAAATAATCTCTTTAATTTTTAAAACTGGTAACCTTAAGAGAAAACTTCTTTCAAGTTTTGAGAGACCAGATTTGATTATATCAATTCAACCAGAAATAAATGCTATTGCTGGATTGCTAAAATTGTGGTTTGAGGTTCCAGTATATACTGTGATAATAGATCTTGTTGCTCATGGATTATGGGTAGATAAAAATATTGATCTTTTTTTTGTGCCGAATGAACTGGTGAAGAGAGAATTATTGAGATATGGAGTAGCAGCAAACAAAATTTTTATTACAGGAATTCCAATAAGAGAGGGTTTTAGAACCGTTTTTAAAAAAGAAAAAGACTCCTTAAGAAAATCTTTAGGAATAGAAATGGGATTACCAACAATTCTTATTATGGGTGGTCTACTTGGCGAGATGGTAAATTTTATTGAAATACTTGACTCTATTGGGAGAATAAAAATCCCTCATCAAACAATTTGTATTTTTGGAGAAAATATTGAAGGGAAAAAGGAAGTAGGGAAGATAAAATATCCATATAAATTATTAATAAGAGGGGTTACCGAAAATATTTATGATTGGATGTGGGCTTCAGATTTTATTGTTACAAAGCCCGGTTCTGTTACAATTGCTGAATTAACAGCTTTAGGGAAACCGGGTATCTTTGTTACTCCTCTTGCAGGTTCACTTCAGGAGACAAAATTTGCAGAACTTCTTGAAGAAGAGGAAGCTGGGGTTTGGGTTGAAAGAGGAGAAGATGTTGGTAAATGTATCCGGGAACTTCTCTTACGACCCGAAACAATCGAAAGAATTAAAAAAAACTCTCTCCTTTTTGGGGAGAGAAATCTCTATGCAACAGAAAAAATTATAGAATTTATCAGGAAGGAGTTTTATGGATAATGGAATAATACTTGTTACAGGCTCAGGTGGACTTATTGGATCAGAATCTGTGACTTTCTTTATAAAAAAGGGTTTCAAGGTAATAGGTATAGATAACGATATGAGAAAATATTTCTTTGGAGAGGAAGCTTCTACCTCCTGGAATATAGAGAGATTGAAAAAACTCTATAAGAAAGATTATATCCATTATGATGTTGATATAAGAGATTTCGAAAGTATAAGGAGAATTTTTTCTCAATATAAACCTTCTTGCATAATTCACACTGCAGCACAACCTTCTCATGATTGGGCGGCAAGGGAGCCTTTCACAGATTTTACAGTGAATGCGAATGGGACTTTGAATCTCCTTGAAGCGACAAGACAAATTGTTCCTGAAGCTGTATTCATATTTACATCTACCAATAAAGTTTATGGAGATACCCCGAACTCTTTGCCTCTAATTGAGTTAGAGAAAAGATATGAATTGCCAGAAGACCACTTTTATTATAACGGAATAGATGAGACAATGAGTATTGATTATAGCCTTCATTCTCTATTTGGAGCCTCAAAATTAGCGGCGGATATCCTTGTTCAAGAATATGGAAAATATTTTGGTATGAAAACCGTGTGTTTTAGAGGAGGATGTCTTACAGGTCCTTCTCATTCTGGAACAATGCTTCATGGGTTTCTTTCCTATATTGTGAGGTGTGCAATTACTGGGAAAAAATATCTTATATATGGATATAAAGGGAAACAGGTTAGAGATAACATCCATTCTTATGATCTTGTTAATGCTTTTTATCATTTCTTTAAAAACCCAAAAATTGGAGAAGTATATAACATTGGAGGGAGTAGATTTTCACATTGTTCAATGCTTGAGGCAATAGAACTTGTGGAAGAAATTTTAAAGAAGAAATTGAATTACGAATATAAAGAACAAAATAGGATAGGAGATCACATCTGGTATATAAGTTCTGTAAGGAAATTCAAAGCTCACTTCCCAAATTGGGATTTTGAAAAAGACCTTAGAACAATTCTTGAGGAAACCTGTGACTTTCAATCAACTCTTTATAAAAAAGGAGAAATTAAAGGATTTTAATGAATTTTGAAGAGAAAGGTTTCTATAAAGGTATTAGATTATTCCTTTTTATAAGTTTTCTCTCAATAACTGTAATTCTTTTAACCACTGTTAGTAAAGAAACAAAAAAGGGGCTTCAATTAATTTCTCCATTGTTTATTGGGATTACGCTTCTTTCCTCTTCTTTTAGTCAATTTTTTAATATATGGAGGCTTCGTTATATCATAAAAGCTATGGGGAAAAATTTAAGTTGGTCTGGTTCTTTTTATTACACAATAGGGGGGGCTTTCTTAGGAGGGATTACGCCTTTTCAGGTTGGAGGAATACCTCTTCAGTTATATTTATGTAAAAGAGAAAATATTACCATTCCAGAAGCAAGTGTGGCAATATTCACTCGGGGACTCTTATCTGCACTTGTGCTTCCATTATTAATTCCTCTTATCTATTATTATCGAGTTTATTTTACAAAAGGGATAATCCAGGGGATTATTAAATACGTTTCTATCTTTTATGGTTTACTTGTTTTACTCTTAATATTTGCTCTTTTGAAAACTGAATGGTTCATAAAAAAATTGAAGGGTAATTTTTTTAAAGGAATTTTAGAATTCAAAGAAGTTTTAGGGAAAGAGTTTTTCAAAAGGAAAAAAGATTTTTCAAAAGCATACATCCTAACAGCTATTTCTCTTTTCTTTAATTTTCTTATTGCCTTTTTTCTAATTCGTGGATTGGGGGTTGGTGTAGATTTCATAAAAGCCACGGTTATCCAGATCATTTTAACTTATGCTTTAGCCTTTATGCCTACCCCAGGAGCTTCTGGTCTTGCTGAGGGGAGTGCATATGGATTGTTTAAAGAACTTATGCCTCAGTCAATCCTTGGAGTTTATGTTATTCTTTGGAGATTCTTCACTGGATATCTTTGGATGATAATTGGGGGGTTTTCTTTAACTCGCCTTTTCTCTAAATTAAGAAAGAAGCAAAAACTTAGTTATGATGAGCCACAGCCGTTAAAACAGCACAAGGGTCAAAATCAACTTCGTTAGGAGATAGAGCTTTTATAATTTTGACTTCTTTTGGGAAGCTCTTTTTAATCTCTCCTTTATGCACAACAGCGACTTCTTTATCAGAAATCATTACCCCTTTTAGTCCTCCCTCAAGAAGAACTATTGAGCCAGGAGGATAAATCCCCATTATATCTAAAAATATCTTAACTAAAGAAGGGTCATAAATTTCCTTACTTTTTATTATATACTTGACAGCTTCAAAAGGAGTTCTTACCTCTTGGTAAACTCGGGGAGTTGTCATCGCATCATAGGAATCAACGATTCTTATAATTCTGGCAAAAAGAGTTGGCTTTTTTATGCTTAAATCGGGATAACCTGTTCCACAATAATCAATGTGATGTTCAAGAATGCCTCTAAGAGCAAAAACAGGAACTTCGTCAATTCCTTTTAAGAAAATTATTCTTTCAGCGGATAGATAAGGGTGTTGTTTCATCTTTTCGTATTCAACATTAGTAAGGATATCAGGTTTATTTAGAATATCTCCAGGAATATCTATTTTGCCAAGGTCATGGAAAAGCGCTGCAATTCCAAGTTCAAATAAGTCTTTTCTTGTAAGCCCAAGCTCTATCCCCATTGCTATAGCTAAAATGCAAACATTGGCAGAGTGATTAAAGGTGTAAGAACCTATATCTTTGATTATAGTTAAGGCGATCAAATAACTTCTTTCTTTAAGAAGAAGTTCAGAAAATTTCCTTACAATCCTTCGGGCCTCATAGATATTGGTTTCCTCTTCGGAGGAAATCCTCTTTAAATAAGAAATTGCGTCAAGAAGAGTAGAAACAGCTTCTTCCCTTACTGAAGCAAGGATGTCTTCTTTCTGTTTTACATTCTCTATTCTCCTTATTATTATTGATTTTACTCCTTCTTCTTCTAACTCAGCTAAAATTTCTTCAAAAGAATGACGGGATGAAGCGAGTTTCTTTCCTAAACAGCAAAGTAGAGATAGTAGCTCTTCAATAGGAGGAAGATTTGGGAAAAAGATCGTTCCTATCTCTAATGTTTTTAGATCATGAATAAGAGAAATATATCTTTCCATGAAACCCATTTCAACATTTGCTCTTTCATTATTAAAGAAGAGGTGATTATCAGAAATAGAGACTTCTATCTTGTTGAAATCTTTAAACAAAGATTCTAAAAATTGGTGGGTTTTTTCTACATGATGATAAAGAGTTCTACTTTTTGTTTGAAAAACCCGCGCTATATGGAGAGAAGAAGAGAAATATAAAATGAAGTTTCTGATATCATTTTCTTTCATATTTTTTTAAGATCTCCTCAACTGTTTTTTTAAGGCGTCTTCTTTTTCTATACTGTGAAATAATCTGGAGGGCTTTCTCATTTTTGTTTTTAGAGAGGATCCAAAGAGCCATTTCTTTAATCTCATAAATTTTTTCATTAAATAAATGTCTTTTACGAAGAATATCGCTAAAGATTTTTATTGCGTCGTCTGTAGAAAGAGAGCCAAGAAGTTCTAAAAGGGCTTTTATTTCATTTTTAGGAAGATTCCAAAAATTTTTGGAGATTATTATATTCTTTATGATTTCAAATTCTTCTGGATCCCATATTGCTTTAAGCTTTTCAAGAGCCATTGTTCTTACATCAGAGTTGGGATGACTTAAATATTGTAAGAGTTCTTTTCTTGGTAAGAGAGAAAATAGTATTTCTTGGACCTCTATGGAATTCCTTTTTTCAAATAATTCTTTTAAACATGGAATAAAATATGGATCCTTTAATTTCTTTATAATGAGCAATAAAATCTTAAAAACTTCATCTGAGACAGTAAAGAGTTTTGCCTTAAGTTTTTCCTTGTGTCCCGCAAATATATTTTTCAATATGGATAAAATTAAGTCCTTAACTATAAAATCTGTTGTGATCTCAAGTTCATTTATTAAGCTATCAACCGCTTTTATACCAACAAACTCGATTAGTTCAACAGCTTCCTCTTTTATTTTACTTGAAGCAGCACAGGATAAGCTCTTTACATATAATTGTAGAGCTTCCTCAGAAGTCAGCTTTTCTTTGATTTCTTCAATACTCTCAATAAAATCTCTTTTATTCTCTTCAATACTTTCTAACAACTTTTTCGTCTGATATAAAGCAGAAATGTTCCCACTAGATAGAAAATTAGGAATGGAATCTTTAAGAATTGAATAAAGACTTTTTCTCCTTCTATAGACTTTCTCGTAAGAGAGAAGATCTTTAATACTTTCAATTAATAGAAAATAAGCATTCTCTCTATCTAAAGAAAATTTCGGTTTGTAACTCAATCCTAAGGCTTTTTTCCCTTCGGAAGATTCCTTTTCTCCAACTTTAACAGAAAGAATCGCAATCTCATCACTTTTTATCCCTTTTGGAATTTTTATATCTTCATATTCACTTATTCCTTTCATTTTTTCCACAGCATGATAAATGATATGAGGGAATTTTTCTTCCCATAGGTCTTCTAAGAGTCCGACCTTAGAGGAATATTCTCTACTTGCAATAATTCTTATTAAAGACTCAAGTTCTTCTTTCTCTATCCCTTCAAGAAAAGTTAAAGACCTTATTCCATTCCGATACAGAAAAAGAGGAACAGAAGTGATACGTTTTGGGTCAGAATGCAACACTTTTGAATCGCTAATAATTTTATCTTCATTTATTAAAAGAACCACAGGCCCAGAGTTTTCCTGAACTTTTTTTAGACTCAAATAACTTTTATCTATAAAATCTCTCGTTGTATCTGATAGTTTCTGATATAATTTATGATTTTTAATTGCCTTTATAAAATTTGTAACAAAAAGACTCAAATCCTCCATTATAGTATAAATTTTACTCTTCTATAAAAAAATTTCAACCCCCTTTTGAAATTGTTTTTGTTGAGATGTTTTCTTAAGAAATCTAATTTTTTACAATCTGAATTGCCGTAGGATCAGATGTAGTAATTTCCAAACCGTATTTTTCGTGATCTATGAGTTTTCCTTCTATTTTTACTTTTGAGTTCGTTAATTTATTAAAATCAAAACCTTTTTCTTTTAGTTCATTAACTCCTTCTTTCCAAAGAACAAAAGTGAGATGGTCTTTCCCTTCTCCAAAATTTAAAAACAAATTTGTAGAGCGGGAGATTTTCCAACTTGTGGGTTTACCACAAATTATAACCCATTCTCCTATATATTCTCTTAATTTCTTTACATTGTAAGGATCTAATTCTGGATAAATAATTGGGCTTTTCCCTTTTTCCCAAAGTTTTGAAAACTCATGTTGAAATTTTTTAATAAGTTCTTTCTCATCCTTTATAATTAAGAGATTTTCATTATTTAGCTCTTCTGCAGAGTGTGTCCAATTAAAAGATCCTGTTATAATTGTTTTTTTATCTATTATCGCAAATTTGTTATGCATTATCCCTTTATATTTTCTATAGTTAGAAGGAGGAGCTTCGTATAACCTTACATCTACATTTTTATTTTTCAGAAAAAGATGTTTAGAATATTCTATTTCTTTAGCACTTTTGCCATCCAAAAGAACTTTTATAGTTACCCCTCTTTCTCTTGCCAAGACAAGAGCGTTTGATAATTCTCTATCAGTTAAGATATACATTGCTACATCTATGGTATTTTTAGCATTCTCTATCTCTCGTAAAATTGCTTCCTTTGCTCCACCATTAGGGCTAAAATAAACTTGGATAGAAAAAAATATCATTAATAAAAACATTCTACGCCTCTTTTTAATAAGGGATCCCCCATTAATGAGAGATCCCTTATTAATCTTCTTTACCTATAGAAAAGACCAACAATTCCAGCTATTATTGCAAGTATCCCAATTGGTATGGATAAACCTGCCATTACATTTTCAAGTTGCTTTTCGCTTTCCTTTTTAGATACTAAAAGCTTTAGCAAATCAAGTATTAATACTGCCCCTGCTATAAAACCAACGATTCCTTGGAAGGTTCCAGCTGCTCCGTGAGAGCCCCAGAATCCAATGCTTGTTAATATAACAACAATGCCAATTGGAACTTTTAATGCAGAGAGCGCTTTGATTGAGTTTCCAAACTCCTCACTTGCTTTTTTAAAGAGATCCATTGTTAATATTAGACCGCCTAAAATTAAAAACTCCATTTACTCCTCCTTTTTAGTTTTTCATTATTAACTCCTTATTTCTATTTTGTCAACCCTTTTAGAAACTTGGGTAAAAATAATTTGATTTTGAATGAACCGAGAAAAAGGACTTGACAAGAGAAAATTAAATCCTATATTATAATTTGACCGCGGGGTGGAGCAGTCAGGTAGCTCGTTGGGCTCATAACCCAAAGGTCGTGGGTTCAAATCCCACCCCCGCTATTAAAATTGATATTATGGTTAAAGTATTATTTCTAATTTTACTCGGATATTTATTTGGTTCTATCCCTAATGCTGTTTTAATTTCAAAGTTAAAAAGAATTGATATTAGGAAAGTTGGGACTGGTAATCCAGGAGCAGGGAATGTCTTTAGAGAAGTTGGGGCTATTTGGGGAATTTTAACTTTTGTTTTAGATGCAATAAAAGCAGTTATCCCAATGTTAATAGCTGATAAAGTTTTGCATTTTAGTTTATTTTGGACTGGTATTGTTGGTCTTTTTGCAGTGATTGGACATTGCCATTCTTTATTTTTGAATTTTAGAGGAGGGAAAGGAGTTGCAAGTTCAGGAGGTGTTCTTATATATCTATTCCCTAAATTCTCCTTAATAGCCATTGCCTCATATTTTATAATTCAAAGAAGCCCAAGAAACCCTAAGTTTGTTTTACCGATTTTTCTTTTAGCTTTTAGTTTATGGATTCTTTTGTATTGGAATTCTATGCCTCTTTTTTTCCCGTTTATTTTTATATTCTTTACTGTGGGGATTATCTTGAATATAGATGTGGTTAAAGAGTTTATAAAAGGAGGGAATAAATGAGTTTAAAAGCAAGAAAGACTTATAGGATTTTCGCAGGTATTGTATTTCCACTTATTTACTATTTTTCTCCAAATAAAATAATTGTTGAAATGTTGATTTTATACCTATTAGGGATAATGACGCCTATTGAAGTAATAAGGCACCTTTCTCCAAATCTTTGGAAAGTGATGGTTGAACACTCTCATGGGATTTTAAGAGAGAAGGAAGGCTTTATTATTTCAGGGACAACAGCTTTCCTTCTTTCTAACGCGATAGTAATCGCATTTTTCAAAAAATGGATAGCTATTGTTAGTTTATCATATATGCTTTTTGGGGATGCCGCTGCCTCCATTATTGGAACAAAATATGGAAAAATAAAAATAGGAGAGAAAACTTTGGAAGGAAGTCTTGCATTCTTTATTACGACAATGATAATTGCTCTTATTTTCTCTGAATGGATAAAAGTTCCAATCCATCTTATAATTTTGATATTTGGGGCAATAGCAGCTACTATTGGGGAAGCTCTACCATTAAAAATAAATGACAATTTTACAGTAGCTCTTATTTCCGCCATTATAATGCATATTTTTTCTCTTTATTGAAATCCATTTTGCTTAAAATTTTATAGGGCTTGACTTATTTATGCAGTAAATTATAATTTTAGACAAAGCAGATCCTGGAGTTAAATTGTGTTTGTTAACCTAAAAAGGGAGGTGGATGTGGATTTTATTATAGAATATCCAAAATGCTTAAAGTGTAATTTTGGTGTTCTTGTTCCTTTATCTGACTATGGACAAGGTGGTGCTTCAATACACTATAAAGCTTGGGTGTGTACCAATCCTGATTGCCATTATCATATTAGAGTGGATAATGGAGAGATAAGCTACGGAACAGGAATTGGAATGAGTCAGAAGCATCTCAGCAAAAAGGACTCTATTTAAAGGGACGAAGGGAGAAGATTATTGGAATTAGCCAGGGTTATTTCCTGTGCCCTTTTGGGTATTGAAGCTAAAACTGTTGAGGTTGAGGTTAGTTTATCGAGAGGGCTTCCTTCTTTCACAATAGTGGGTCTTCCAGAAACAGCGGTAAAGGAGTCAAAGGAAAGAGTTGAATCTGCAATAAAAAGTCTTAATTTAGAATTTCCTCTTAAGAAAATTACTGTAAATCTTGCCCCTGCAGATATTAGAAAAGAAGGAACAGCCTTAGATCTCCCAATAGCAATAGGGATCCTCTCTGCTTCAGGCCAGATCACTCCTCTTCATTTAGAAGAAACATTAATAATTGGAGAACTTGCCCTAGATGGTAGGATTAGAAAAGTAAAGGGGGTTTTATCTGCTTCAATTCTTGCAAAAGAGAGTAAGATAAAAAGAATTGTTGTTCCAACATCGAATGCTAAAGAGGCTGGAATTGTAGAAGGGATTCTTGTTTACCCTGTTGATAATTTGCAAGAATGTCTTCTTGTTTTAGAGGATAAATATAAACCGTCTTTTTCGATGAATGTGAAAGAGATTTTTGAAGAGAATTCCAAATTTGATCTGGATTTTTCTGATGTTAGAGGACAACATTTGGCAAAAAGGGCTCTTGAAATCGCAGTTGCAGGAGGACATAATGTGCTGATGATAGGGCCTCCAGGTTCTGGGAAAACAATGCTTGCCAAAAGAATTCCTACAATTCTTCCTTTAATGAGTATTGAAGAAGCTATAGAAACAACAAAGATTCATTCTGTTGCAGGAATTTTATCTCCAAAGACTTCTCTTATAGCAAGAAGGCCTTTTAGAGCGCCTCATCATACAATCTCTTATGCAGGGTTAATTGGAGGAGGAGCTTATCCTCAACCAGGAGAAGTTAGCCTTGCTCATAATGGAATTCTTTTTTTAGATGAGTTACCAGAATTTAATAGAAATGTCCTTGAGGTTCTCAGGCAACCTCTGGAAGATGGTTTTGTCACAATCTCAAGAGCAAAAACCACGATTGTTTACCCTGCTCGGTTTATGTTAATTGGGGCTATGAATCCCTGTCCCTGCGGATATTTTGGAGATTCTTATATAGAATGCACCTGCTCTCCTTCTCAAATAGAACGTTATCGTGCAAAGATTTCTGGTCCCTTACTTGACAGAATTGATATGCATATTACTGTGGGAAGAGTTAAGTATAATGAAATAATGAATGAAGAACCTGGTGAGAGTTCAGAAGTAATAAGGGATAGAATCGAACGTTGTAGAAAGATTCAGGAGGAAAGATACAAAAAAGAAGGAATATTTTTTAATGCTCATCTAAATTCAAGGATGGTGAGAAAATATTGCGAAATTGGAGAGGATGGAAAAGAAATACTTAACACCGCAATGGAGAAGTTTGGGTTTTCTTTAAGAGCTTTAGATAGAGTCTTAAAGATGGCGAGAACAATCTCTGATCTTGAAGGGGAAGAAAGAATTCAACCTCATCATCTAGCCGAAGCAATTCAATATAGAACCCTTGACAAAAAATTATGGTTGATAAAATAAAGAAGAGGGGAACTGTTATTAACTCGAAAAGGTCTAAAGATAAGAAACAAAATATGGTTTCTCTTGAGAAAGTAAAAATAGAGAATAGTATTTTATTGGAAGAGTCGGAGACTCCAAGAAGGAAGTGGATTCAATTGATTGTTCTTATTTTTGTAAGTGGTATTGTGATTTCCTTGGGGATTTATTACCGATGGGATAAACTCTTAATAGGAATAGGGGTGTTTCTTTTTGGTTTAGTAGCTCAGGGTTGGGCAAGTCTTGTTTCTCTTTTGGGTGGGATCCCTATTATAGGGAATGTGATAGTTAAATTTTTAGCTCTTCCTTTTCTTTTTCTCATAAATGCAATAGGGAATTTTTTGTCTTTTTTGGCAATTAAGATGGGTTATAAAAGAGAAATAATGGATGCAAAATTACTTGCTTGGGTTTTTGCGGGAGGGCTTCTTATAGGTTTTATAATAGGAGCGATATTATGATTTTATTTCTTTTATTAACCTCT
Organism: candidate division WOR-3 bacterium; assembly: GCA_039804165.1. NCBI lineage: Bacteria > Pseudomonadati > Caldifarciminota > Caldifarciminota bacterium. The sequence continues at coordinate 29,829 of JBDRZZ010000007.1, read as the reverse complement.
CAATACCTTTTTGAGCAAAACAAAATTCAGTATAGAAGTCATCATTGGCTTTTGCACGAAACAGACCATTTCTCTATATATTATTATGAAGAAGAAAAGATTCTTTTGCCTTTTGCAATTAAGGTGCTTGAAGAAACTTACGAAAAGTTGAAAAAAAGACTCAATTACAAAGAAAGAAAATTTGAAGAGAAGATCCCTGTAATTCTTTATAAGTCTCATCCAGATTTTCAAGAAACTAATATAATCCTGGATAGGATTCCGGAAGGAGTTGGAGGATTTTCTGAGATTTTTAAGCACAGAATTGTTTTGCCTTTCACAGGATCTTATTCTGATTTTAGACACGTCTTGGCTCATGAGTTAGTTCATATATTTCAATACCGTCTTCTTTATGGAAAAGGTGTAGATGCAATTAAAAGAGCTTTAGCTTCTGATATTCCTTTATGGTTTATAGAAGGAATGGCAGAATTCGAATCTTTGGGATGGGATGAGAGTGCAGAAACTTACATAAAGGATGCTGTTCTAACCAATAAACTCTTCTCTATTTCTCAATTAAGTAGAATGGGAGGTTATCCTATCTACAAACAAGGGCAATCAATCTTATATTACATAAGAAAAAAATATGGTGATGAGAAAATCGGAGAAATTGTGAGTAAAATGAGACACACAAATTCTTTTGAAGAAGCCTTAAGTAGTGTGTTGGGTATTGGTGTCGGGAGATTAAACACGGAGTGGGAGCAGGAATTAAAGAAAAAATACTGGCCTATTATAAAAGAAAAACAATACATAAATGATTTTGCAAGACCAATTGTTACGCATAAAGGTTTTGAAGATTTATATAATTATGCTCCAGCCATTTCTCCAGAAGGAGACAAGGTAATTTATTTTACAGATAAAGTTGGAGAAGTTCAAATTAAGGTGATCTCTACTCTTACTAAAGAAGATCTGGGAACTCTTGTTAAGGGTGGGCTTACTTCGAAGTTTGAATCTCTTCACCTTATGGATGGGCATGTTGATTTTTCTCAGGATGGAAATAGAATTGTTTTTTCTGCTATGGAGAAAGGGAAAGATGTCCTATATGTAATGGATATAAGAGAAAAGAGGATATTAGATAGAATAGATTTAGACTTGGACAGAATAAGATGGCCAGAGTTTTCTCCTAATGGAGTAAAAATCGCTTTTAGTGGGCTTAAAAATGCTTCTTCAGATATTTACGTTTATGACCTTAAAAGCAAAGAAGTTTTAAATATAACCCATGATATTTATTCTGATGATTATCCTACCTGGTTTGGTGATTCTATAATTTTTGTTAGTGATAGACCAGAAATGGATCTTTGGGAATATGAGAAAAAAGATTTATATATTACTGATTTAAAAGGTAAAATAAGAAAATATTTTTCCTTTGGTAAAGAAATTATAGCTCCTCAGGTTTACAATTCTATGGTGTATTTCATCTCTTATAGAGATGGGAGTAAGAATTTATATGTGTATAAACCCAAAGAAAAGGCTATAAAACAACTTACAGATATTGTTGGTTCTATTGATGGTTTTTCTATCTCAAATTCAGGGCATCTATCTCTTTGTGTTTATTCAAATCTTGGATGGGATATATATTTTTTAGATTCAATAGAAGAATTAAAAGAAAAAGACCCAAATCCACCTATGGATTTTGAGTTAGAAGAGTTTATCCCTGTGGTTATGGAAAAAGAAGGGAAAGGGGACGAAAGAGCTCCTTTAATGTTTGGGGTTGATTATTTATTTGGAGCTTTGGGTTATTATTTAGATTATGGTGTTTATGGATATGGAGCATTGGGTCTTAGCGATATGCTTGGTAATCATCAAATCTATGGGGTATTTGATAATACAGGAGATCTTACAGAAAGTAATTTTTATATTGAATACCTTTATCTCAAAAATAGAGTGGATTTCGCAGCTTCTGTAATAAGACAAGTGGGATATTTTCTTCTTGGAGGAGGGCTTCCGGCCGCAGGAGATATTTGGAATTTAAATGGTATTGTTATATATCCTTTTAATAGGTTTAGAAGAATTGAGCTTGGTTTAAGTTCTTACTATCTTGGGGAAGAATTATGGATACCTTTACCAGAATACCCAGGATGGTGGATAAGAATTCCTTCTACAGGTTTACCTAATTTTGGTTTAATGGGAGATATATCTCTAATCCATGATAATGCAGTTTGGGGGAATATAAATCCTATAAAAGGAACAAGAGGAAGAATTTCTTTTAGTAAGTCTCTTTTGAAAGGAGAAAGGTATTGGGATATTTCCACAGCTTATTTAGATTTCAGAGATTACTTTTATCTCACCACTGGATATAGTTTAGCATTCCGCTTATTCTTGATCCACTCTTGGGGTAGAGATGCGGAATTATTTGGAATTTTCGGGATTGGTGGTAGTAGGACGGTTAGAGGATATGATTATTATACTCAAACAGGAAACTCTGCAGGGTTAATAAAGATGGAATTGAGACTTCCTTTAATAAAAAGGTTGGAGCTAGGTTTTCCTCCTATTTCCTTAAGTGGAATTGATGGGGCTCTTTTCTCAGACTTTGGAGTTGCTACATATGATTATAAAAAATTAAAGTTTTTCACAATAGAGGAAAATTGGATAAGACTTGTGGATCCCGTTATGTCCTTTGGTGTAGAATTTAGACTTAACCTTGGAATAGCAGTTTTGAATTTTGATATTTCTAAAAGGACCGATTTACACAGTATTTACGAAGGAACCTATTACGAAATCTATTTAGGATTGCCTTTCTAAGAAGAAATTTAATTAAGATAGATATTCTTTTTCTTTCTCCCTCATTTTTTTTCTATCTTCCTCTGTTTCGTCAGAGTAACCCGCAATGTGTAAAATTCCATGAACTGTAAGAAGTTTCAGTTCATCAAGAATACTTCCCTTCTTCTGACGCAAAGCTTGAGGAACGCAAATATAAATATCTCCTAAAAGTTGAGGAATATGAAAGGCAAAAGCTAAAACATCTGTGACCCCTTCTCTTTTTCTAAACTTCTTATTTAGTTCCTCCATTTGTGCGTCATCTATAAAAGTTATGGATAGTTCTCCTTCTAATTTCTCACCTTTCACTACTTTTTCAGCAACTTCTCTTATTTCTTTTTCAAATAGAGGAAGATTATTAATAAAAATTTCCATAATTTATTTAACCTCCGTAGGGTATTTAGGACGATGATGATAAAAACCACCTAAGTTCTGCGAAAATTCTTGAATTATAAGTTCAATTTCTTCTAAAGAGAGTTCTGATTTGCTGAGTAAGCCATTACTAATAGCTCTATTTATTCTCTCTTTTACTGTATTTTGTATTTCTTCTAATGTAGGATTGTCAAGAGATCTAACAGTAGCTTCAACCATATCGGCAAGCATAATAATACTGGCTTCCTTACTAGTTGGTAACTCAGCGTTGTATCTAAAAAACTCTTCATCTACTTCATCAAGCATTTTTTTTGCTTTTTCGTAAAAAGGTCTTATCAAAGATCTCCCTTGATGTTGTTTAATAATATTAATTATTTCTTCTGGGAGTTTGTTTTCTTTTGCCATTTCTATTGCGTCTTTAACGTGTGATTTGATAATAATTGCCGAAAGTTTTGGAGGAAGTTCGTCATGGGGATTGTTATTATCTTTAAAGTTTTCTGCAAAATATTGAGGTCTTTTTAATTTCCCAATATCATGAAATAGACCTCCAACTTTTGCAAGAAGAGAATTTGCTCCTATTACCTCTCCCGCGTTTTCCGCAAGAGTGCTTACCATAAGAGCGTGTTGATAGGTTCCAGGAGCTTCTTTTGCTAATCTTTTAAGTAATGGATAATTTAAATCAGAGTATTCCATCCAGGTAAAATTAGTGGTTATGTGAAATAAACGCTCAAAAACATATAGAAGTCCAAATAATATGAGAATAGAGAAGGCTCCATTACTAACCCCTGAGAAAAAACCAACCAGAATATTGATTAAACTTGAATTATTATAAAGTTCAATACCAAGAATTAAAAACGCTGTTACCCCTCCAACAACAAATCCAATACGATAAAGTTCCTCTCTATTCTTAAAATTAGTACTAAGAGCACCCCCAACAAGAGCTCCTGTAATTATAGGAATCAGATTAACAACAGAGAAATTTTCGTATATTGAGATGGTAAGAAAGCTTGTTAATACTAATAATATTCCAAAGTCTACGCCAATAGAAAGGGAAAGAAAAATGACAAAGCTTGAAAGTGGAATTAAATATTTAGGTAGAATTCTATATAAGAAGAGGATTATTGAAATATTTATTAAAAACAAATAAAGATATTTATTGTTTTTATAAACTTTTTCTATCCGAAAGAAGATAAATATAAAGACAAAAAGAGAAACGAAGATAAAGTATAATTGTGTTCTTCCAAGAATAGAAAAAATGGAATAATAATATTTCTGATCTTGATGTTTTCTAAGAGAATATAATTTTCTATAAATGTCTAGGGTTACAACTTCATGAGCATCAATTATTTTTTCTCCTTCCCGAACGACTCCGATTGAGTCAGAGACTGATTTCTTTGCTTCATCTCTCATTTTTTCTGTTTCAGCAAAATCAATTAGTAAATTTGGCTCAATATATTTTTTTATCTCTTCAATAAATGTTTCTTTAACTTCATATGGTTTAAAAGCTTCCTTAATTTTTTGAGCAAAAATTTCTGCTGCTTCTTTCTGACTTAGAATCACATCTCGATCTATAAGAATATCTTTACCATTCCCTTCTATAAGAATTTTGCTACTCTCACTCTCAGGTAAATTTTCTTTATTTGATATAATACCTCTTCTGTAAATCTCAAAAAATACTTCCTTTATTTCTTCTTTTTCTCCTAAAATTTTGTTTTTGTGTGGAGATTCATTGGCACGGAAAGTAATAAGGGAATCTACTTTAGGAAATAACCTTTCTGGAGTTCTCTCCTTTATCAATTTAAGGACAGGCGGAACCTGAGCCGCAACTTTTTCTCTTTCTTCATTTAAGACTTCGGGTAATTTTAGGATTTTGAAAGTTGTGGGAGCTATTATAGGTTTTAAGGCTATCTCTCCTTCTTTTAAAACTCTAATCTTCCATTTATATGGGTAAAAAACATCGAAGATAAAAAGAAGTAAAATAGAAAATATGAAAGTCTCTTTATTTACTTTTATTTTCTTCATATTTCTTATAAGCCCGGACTATTTTTTCAACCACAGGATTTCTTACGACGTCACTTTCATCAAGATACACAAAAGAAATGTCCTTTAATCCCTTTAAAATATCCTTAAGTTCTATAAGACCTGATGTGGTTCTATCTGGAAGGTCTATTTGCGTTATATCTCCTGTTATTACAGCTTTTGATCTTTCTCCAATTCTAGTTAAAAACATCTTCATTTGTGTGTGAGTTGTGTTTTGTGCTTCATCAAGAATTATAAAAGAGTCTTTTAAGTTTCTTCCTCGCATAAAAGCAAGAGGAGCTATTTCTATAATGTTGTTATCCATATACTGTTGGATTCTTCTAGCGGGCATCATTTCAGAAATTGCATCATAAAGAGGGGTAAGATAAGGTCTAACTTTTTCTTCATAATCTCCAGGTAAAAATCCTAAACTTTCTCCAGCTTCAACAGCTGGTCTTGCGAGTATTATTCGAGAGACCTTCTTAGAGAGAAGAGCAGAAATGGCTGAAGCCACAGCTAGATAAGTTTTCCCTGTTCCTGCTGGTCCTATTGCGATTGTTATAACGTTCTTTTCTATTTCTTCAAGATACTTTGATTGATTAGAAGTTCTTGGCTTTATAACATAATCTGGCAATAATATAATGTTTTTCTTGTTATTATTTTTGGTATAAAGGAAGTATTCTATATCACTTGTTGTAAGCCTACTTCCTTTTTCAAGTGACTTTATTAATTCTTCTATTAGTGTAACGGACTTTTGAACCCTTTCTTCTTCCCCTGTGATTGTTAAATAAGAACCTCTAACTGTTATCTTTACTCCTAGATGTTTCTCAAGGAAGTTTATATTTTCATCTTTTATCCCTAAAAGAGCAATACTTGGGATATTATCTAAGTTTAATGATTGTTTAATCATAGATTTTTGGAAACCCTCCCTTTAATAGATAGAAAGCTATCTCTTTGTTAATTATGTTAAAAGTCAAGGTCTTGGTATATTCAGATTCCACCCTGGTAATATCAAATTAGGATCTTTAATTTTATCCTTGTTTGCGTTATAAATGTCTCTCCATCTCCTATAATTTCCTCTACCATAGATTTCTGGGAATTCCGCTATTTTAGATAGATAATCACCTGGTTTTACTTTATAAGAGAGAATCTCTACATTTTTGGGAGAAAGTTTTTCCTCAAAGACAACACTTTTTTCCTCTGGAGAAAAAATTCCCACATCCTTCGCTTCAAATTTTTCTTGAAGCTTTTCAAGTTCTTTTTTTAATTCTTCTTCTTCCATTCTTAATGCCTTAATAATAGAATCCGCTTCTTCTGGATTTAATTTTCTACATAGGCTAAATTCTTTTTTTTCTGATAATTGAGGTTCCAACTGGACAACTTTATTTCTTTTCTCAGTCTCTTCTTCTAACTGAGATAAATTCTTTTTTGTTTTCTCTATCTCTAATTTTAAAGCTTTAACAGCGCTTTCCCTTACTTTTATTTCATTAAATTGTTCTTCTGAGGCATATTTAATGCATCCATAAATTAAAAGAATGCATATTATGCCTCTTAGAAGCTTCCTCAACGTTTCTATTTTCCTCCAATAAAATATTAATAAATTTTTGGTATTTTGTCAAGAATATAATTAGCTCCGAGGGGAATCGAACCCCCATCTTCACCTTGAAAGAGTGATGTCCTAAGCCATTAGACGACGGAGCCTCTTTGAGGCTATTTTAACCAGAAGTATATTTTTGTCAAGGTCTTCTTATTGATTTTTTATAAATAAAGGATATTATTTAAAAAATGGAAAAGATAAATAAGTTTTTAATTCCTATCTATAAAAGAATGTTTATAAATTGGATGGTGAACAAGTTCATTATTGGAGCTTCCTTTTCAATTTCCTTTTATCTTTTTTGGTTGTTTTACAATAGATTTTTTTATATGACCACCTTGGAATGGTTTCTTTTCCCTTTGACATTAATTTCCCCATTTTTCTACTCGTTCAGAAGAAAACCTTCTTTATTAGAAGTTGTAGAGTTTCTTGAGAATAAGCTTCAAGGTTTAGAGGGGAGATTATATCTTTTAATAGATCCTTATCCTTCTATTTTTGATTCTTCAAAATATAAGAAAAGAGCGGTAGAAGAAGCTTATTCTATATTAAGAAAGATCAACATAAAGGAATTGGTTCCTATAAAAATAGGAAAGAAAAGTCTTATGTCTTTAATCCTTTTATCTATAATAGCTATATTTTTTTATTTTCAAAATATAATTCTTATAAGAATATCAGAGAAACCTTCTATAACTTATCTAAGTGAGGTGGCAAGAGAAGAAGGGAATACACTTGTTCTTGCAAGAAGCAATCAATTAAAAAAAATGTATGCATTTTATGGGGAAGAGAAGAAAAAAATGTTTAATTTTGGAAATGGAAAATTTGGGGTTATATTAAATCTTGAAAAAACTACAGAAATTCAAGTTGGTTATAGAATATGGAAAAGCGAAAAAAGGAAGATCGAGGTATTTTCTCCCTTATTGTTAAGAAAATTAATACTTACCTATCAATTTCCTTCTTATCTTGGGAAGAGGCCCTTTTCCGATACTTTGTATAAGATAGAAAAAGAGATTTTTATTCAGGCTTTAGAAGGGACGAAGATCGTTATTAGTGGGGAGGCGAACGTTGAAATAGGTAAACTGGAAGGAGAAGTATTTGATAAATCAATAAGTGGAAAGAACTTTTATTGTAGTTTTGTTTTAAAAGAAAAGGAAGAAAAGGTCTTAAATTTAAGAGATTGTTTAGAACTTTTTTCTTATAGTCTTCGTTTTCTTGTAGAACCTATAAAAGATGAACCTCCTTATGTTGAGTTTCTTTACCCTAAAGGGGAATATAAACTTGGGGAGTCAATGGAGGTTCCTATTATACTAAATGCAGAAGATGATTATGGGTTGAGATCAATAAGCTTATTATATGGAAAAGATAAAATAAGAATTAAAATTCCAGAGGGTTCAAAAATGATCGTGGATTCTACGGTATTAGCGATAGAAAACCTCCCACCTGGAGATACTATTAAACTCAAAGCTATAGCAATAGATTTTGCAGGGAATAAGACCTTTTCTCAACCTGTTTTCATTTATATGCCAACTTTGGAGGAGATATTTGCAAAGTATAGGAATTTAAGTGATTCTGCTATAGAATCAACAAGTGATTTTGAAGATAAAAGCAAAGAGATGGTTGAGAGGATTGAGGATTTCTTATATAAGGGTTATCATAAACCTGAAGATCAAATTGAGTTAAGAAAGACTCTCCAAACTCAGAGAGATATAATTGAAGGTGTAGAAAAACTTGTAGAATTTACAGAAAAAATAAAAAGCCCGGAGATTTCAAGGGAAATAGAAAACATAAGAGAAATTCTAAATAATAAGTATGTGAAAGAATTTTTAAATGCTCTTGAAAAATTAATAGAAAAAAAAGAGTTTTCTCCTGAGGAATTAAAAAAACTAACAAAAGATCAGAAGGAACTTTTGGAATCGTTAGAAATTTTCAAAAAAAGCCTTGAATATTTGAAGAGTCTGTTAGAGATAAGTGATTTTTCAAAAAGGGCAGAAGAAATATACGAGGAGCAAAAAGAAATAACTCAGGGAAAGCCAAGTGATTCTCTTTCACCTCAGGAAGAAAAATTGGCTCAAGAACTTGAAAAATTGCTACAAGAGATGAGAGAGTCGAAAAATAGTGAAATAAAAAAATTGGCTTCGGACTTTAAGGAAACAATGACCATAGAGAATATGAAGAAATTAGCTGAATTTATGAAAGAAGGAAAGATGGATAAAGAAATTGCAAAAAATATTGAAGAGAACTTAAGGAATCTAAACTTATCTCTTAATTCTTTAAGAAATTCCAAGTTTGGAGAAGAAGTAAAAAACCTGATTAGAAAAAAAGGTTGGGAACTTTGTTTTGTCCTCAACACTCATAATGAGCTTATTGAAAGAAGACATGGTATTGAAAAAGCTTTAATTGAACTTGGGCTTTCAGAATCTATTGATAGAATAGAAAAGGAATTAAAGAGTATATTTCTTAAGAGTCTTTCATTCTCACCAGAGGTTTTCAAAGACCTTCAAAGAGCAAAAGAAAAGATGAGAGCCTTAAGCGAAGAGTTAAAGGTAAGAGAAGTTCCACGGACATCAATGGAAAGGGTTAATGATTTAATAATTCAAGCAATATTAAAACTTTTTTCCCCTCCTGGAGGGGGGAAGAGTCTTGCGGGTGCTCTAAAAGAGCTCATTGAAGAACAAAGTGCGATCTTGAATGAGTTAAATAAAATGTCCCTTTTACCTGTGCCTACTTCAGGAGGGGAGAGCTATTTAAAAGAATTGGCAGAGAAACAACGTCAACTTGCTCAAAAATTAGAAGAAATGGGAAGTGCTTTTGGTCCTCTTTCGGATGAAATGAAAGAAATGGCAGAAAGCTTAGAAAAGGGATTTATTGATAAGGAAATTATTGAAAGGCAGAGAAAGGTTTTAGATAGATTGCTTGAGGCAGAAAGATCAATAAGGGAAGGAGATTTGTCAACCAGAAGATATTCCGAACCTGGGATTTTTGTAGCTCCAGAGAGGGTAAAACTTCCAGAGAATTTGGGAGAAGAGAAGAAGAGATTAAGAGAACTTCTTAAGAAAAGAATAGAAGAGGAGCCTTATCCTTATGAATATAAGAAGGAAATAGAGGATTATTTTAGGAGGTTAATTGAATGATTCCTTTAATATTATTATTTTTTTTCTCCGAGGACCAAAAGATAGAAAACGAAAAAATAATTCTTGATTTTATTAGAAATAGTGAATATGAAAAAGCTTTGTCTCTAACTCAAGATAAAAGACTTACAGGGTGTATTAAAATTTTAAAGGGTGATATTAAAGGAGGAATTGAAGAAATAAAAGAATCTGCCACAAAAGGTGATATTTTTTCCTTAAATTTATTCTTGCTCTTTAATCTTGAGGTGGATAGAGAAGAACTCATAGAATATATAAAAAGAGAAATAGGAGTTTCTAAAGATAGTTTATTTTCTTTTCACTCTCCTTATATTCGGTATTTTGTTATTTCTCCGGAAACTCTTTATTTAAAAAAAATACCCTCAGACTCTATTATTTATCCTTATGTGATTTTTAAACTTGGTATGAATTGGATGGAAGAGAAACCCAAAAAGACAAAAGAGTATTTTAAAGAATTGATAAAAAATTACCCTCTTCTTCCTCCCGGAATTTTGTCCAGAAATACACTTAGAATCTTAGAAGAGAAAGTAAATAAGCAATAAATTTTAAACTATTTTTTCTTTTCTGCTTTTTTCTTTCTTACTCTTCTTTTTGGTGTGGCTTTCTTCTCTTTTTCTTCCTCTTTTTTCTCTTCTTCTTTAACTTCTTCTCCAAAAAGTTCTTCTTTCTCTTCAAGAAGGTCTTTCTTATCTTTAAACTTCACAAGTATTGTATAGATAACTGTTTGTCCAGAACCTAAAACTGATAATCCATATCCTAATACGATGAAGACTATAAGATATAGTGTAAGACCTAAGATGAAACTTGCCACAAGAGTAGATTTAGCCACCCCTTCAGTTACAAATTCTACGTTTGGAAAGACAATCGAGGGAAAGAATTTCCCGACAATAATAGGGAAGAAATTCGGGATATATAATAACCATTTTGCATTTCCCCACATAATAGGCCAATTCTTTCCACCCCATTTTGTAAAAACAATATTTGTTAGCCACAAGGCTTTTTTAGCTAAATATGCAAGAATAAAAGTGCAAATTAAGGTAAACAAAAGAAGAATTACTTCCCATAGCAGAAATCTCCAAGTTTGGTCATTAATTAAAGAAAAGCCCTCAAATACAGTATCAAAAGTATCACTATTTGTAGTTCCCACTATAGCAGGACCAGCAATGAGAACAACCATTGTCACAATTGTTAGATAAACAATTAAGAAAGCTCCTCCTATAAGAGGAAAAGAAAACAAACTTATAAAGATTGGTCCCACATGAGGGAGACGAACAATTAATGCCATCACCACACCCACTAAGAGGAAACAGAAGATGGCTATTGCTAAGAATAAAGGAGATCCAAAAGCTCCTTTCCAATTCTTCCAAGCAAAGGACCAAGCTTCTTTCGCTTCGTAGAACTCATCCCCTTTTAATTGCTCAAAAGTAATCTTAGAAATTGCTGTAAGAGTCACAAGATAAAAGAAAAGGGTGCCCAAGCAAGCTATTATGTAAATTATAATCCCAATAAGATTTAGATTTCCTTTAACAAAAGGAGCTGGAATAAATCTAAATGTTTGCCAAATTTCCTTTATCTGCCATCCTGAAACTACTAAGGCTATATAAGATAGGACACTGTATAGTAAGACCCCATAAAATAAACCTTTTACTCCAACACTTATTTTTCTTGGATTCACCCCTAAACGTCCAGCTTTAAATATATCTTCCCATTTGTATTGAAGTTCCATTTTACCTCCTTTTTATGAAGAATGATAAGGATAATTTTAAAAATGTCAAGGGGAAAAATTTCAAGGACTATATTTCTTTCTGCTCTTCTTTTAACTTTTTGAGCCTCTCTTTTATATTTTTCTCCCATCCTTCATCTGTTGGCTCATAAAATATTTTTTTCTTAATCCCATCCGGGAAATAGTTTTCAGGGACAAAATGTCCTGGGTAATTATGGGGATACTTATAACCTTCTCCATAACCAATTTCTTTCATAAATTCAGTAGGAGCGTTTCTAAGATGAAGTGGGACTTTTCCATTTGGATGCTCTTTAAAAAATGCCCGAGCTTTATTATAAGCTAAATATGAAGCATTACTTTTTGGAGCAGAAGCGAGATAAGTTACGGCATGGGCAAGAATTATACCGGCCTCAGGCATTCCAACAAAATCAATGGCTTCTTTAGCGGCCACGGCTAAAGGAAGGGCTCTTGGGTCAGCGTTACCAATGTCTTCTGAAGCAAGGATAACCAACCTTCTTGCAATAAAAAGTGGATCTTCTCCTCCTTCTAACATTCTCACCATCCAATAAAGAGCTGCATCAGGATCACTCCCACGAATAGATTTTATAAAAGCCGAAATGATATTATAATGTTCTTCACCTGATTTATCGTATATAACTTGTCTTTGAAGAACGCTTGATATTAAATCCTTGTCTATTTTCCTTTTGTCTCTTGCGCAAATCTTTACACTTGTTTCAAGCACATTTAGGGCTACTCTTGCATCTCCTAAAGATATTTTTGCAAGATAATCTTTTTCCTCTTCTCCTATTTCTATCTCAATTTTTTTAAGTTCTTCATCTATCTTTAAAGCTCTATTTATTATCTTTTTGATTTCTTCTGGAGTTAACGGTTTTAAAATGTATGTTCTTACCCTGGAAAGCAGAGGAGAAATTACTTCAAAGGAAGGATTTTCAGTTGTTGCCCCTATAAGAATGAGAGTCCCATCTTCAAGAGCTGGAAGTAAGACATCCTGTTGTGCTTTATTGAAGCGATGAATTTCGTCAATAAAAAGGATTGTCTTTTTATTTTTATTTTGTAAAAGATATTTTGCTTTTTGGATTATCTCTCTTACATCTTTAACACCACTCTCTGTGGCACTGAGGCTTTCAAAATTAGCTTTTAGATAATTAGAGATTATGTAAGCAAGGGTAGTTTTCCCTGAACCTGGAGGTCCCCAGAAAATTAAAGAAGGAACTTCCCCCATCTCAATGAGTTTTCTTAGGGGAGAACCAGGCCCTATTATCTCTTCCTGACCTATAAAATCTTCTAATTTCTTTGGTCTAACTCTATATGATAAAGGAGCCTTTCCTTTTCCTCTTTCAAATAAATTATTCAAATTTAAAAAGATTTAGGAAAAACATTTTCTAAGATAAAAATTTAATTCCTCTTTCTCCAATATCCTTTCTATAAAATAGTTTTTCCCCTTCCATTTTTCTTATGCACTGATAAGCTTTTTCTTTTGCAATAGGTAATGTTTCTCCTACTCCAACACAAGAAAGGACCCTTCCCCCAGTTACGTAAAAATGTCCATCTCTAAGTTCTGTTCCTGCATGGAATATATTACAAGTAGGATCAGAAGGGATAATAACCTCAAAATCTTTTTCGTATTTTTCTGGGTATCCTTTTGAAGCCAAAACAACCGCAAGAGCAAAGTTCTTGCTGAAATTCAACTTATCTGGTAATTTATATTCATTCGCCATTAAAAGAAGTTCTAATAAGTCGTCTTCTAAGAGAGGTAAAATAGCTTGGGTTTCAGGATCTCCAAATCTTACATTAAACTCAAGAACTAAAGGGCCTTCTTTTGTAATAATTAATCCGCCATAAAGAACGCCTTTATATTCTATTCCTTTTCTTCCTAAGCCTTTTATTATTGGGCTAAATATTTTCTCTTTTATCTCAGAAAGTTCCCTTTCTCTAATAAAGGGAACGGGTGCATAAGCCCCCATCCCTCCTGTGTTGGGTCCTTTATCTCCATCGAAGGCTCTTTTATGATCCTGTGAAGGGATAAAAGGGATGATTTTATCTCCAGAAATAAGAGCTAAAATTGAAACTTCCTCTCCTTCTAAGATTTCCTCGATTACAACAGTTTCTCCAGCCTCTCCAAATTTTTTCTCCACCATTAAAGATTCAAGAGCCTTAATTCCTTCTTCTTTGCTATGACAAACTGTAACACCTTTTCCGGCGGCTAAACCACTTGCTTTCACCACAACTTTTCCATTCTTTTTTTCAATGTATCTTTTTGCTGCATTAAAATCATCGAAGATTTCAAAATAAGCAGTGGGAATATTCATAGAAGCCATAATCTCTTTTGAAAAAGCTTTGCTTCCTTCTAATTGAGCCGCATCTTTTTTTGGCCCAAATATATTTAATCCTTCTTTTAAAAAGGAGTCAACAATACCTTCTACCAATGGTTTTTCTGGCCCCACAACGGTAAAATCAATTTTTTCTTCTATTGCAAAATTAAGAATATCTTCGTTACTTGAATAATTTATATTTTTTCCTAAAAGACTTGTTCCCCCATTCCCTGGAGCGAAATAAAGCTTTGACAATTTCTTACTCTTTGAAAGTTTCCACCCTATAGCGTGTTCTCTTCCCCCACCTCCAATCACTAATACTTTCATTATTCCACTCGGACAAATTTTTCTCTCTTTAATTTTACATCTACTTCTTCTACTTCAGCTGCCAAATCTGCATTTATAAGAGTATATCCGTTGAATGTTTTAGAGGATGCTCCCGGAACCTCAAGATTTTCTAAAATTTCGGTTGTAACTGTTATTCCCTTTTTGTTAATAAAATTAATCTTTCCTGAAAATGATATATTGTTTTTTTCCTGGTTATAAACTGTAAATTCCCAGAAAAATTTCCAATTATCAATGTTTTTTTCAACTATCTTGGAGTGTATTCCTATTATATCCCAGCTTGAACTTTTTACACTATCCTCTTCTACCTTTCTTCTACCCAAAAGAGTTCCTTCATCTATTTTTTCTTTTTTCTCTTCTGAAGAGGCTTTTGCCCCCAAGTAAAGCTTAATAGTATCATTAACACCATAACCCGTTATTTTACAAAATGTTCCGTTTATGTCACTTTCAAAACCTATAATACCTGGTTTATTTGCCTTCCCAGAGGTGTATGCTTCCCCTTCTCCTCTTTTGTAAGTAATTGGATTTTCAATTTCTAATGGAGTTTCTAACCACGAAACAGAGCTATTTTTGGGATAGTGTCCATATTTTTCGGCATACTTTTTTGCTTCTATTTCCATAATTCTCATATTCTCTTTCAGAGAAGAAATAATAACAACATTAGTAACTTCTCTATAAGATTCCAAACTCTTAGAAATATATGGAGCGAAGAAATAACCAATCCCAACTCCTATAAAAAAAGCTATGAATATTAAAAATATAGCAACTCCTTTTTTCATTCTTACCTCTTAATTCAAATTTATATTAAAAAGTATAATAAAAAATTTTCTTTAAGCAAGTCTCTATTTGGTTAAGGGATAAAAAAGTGGGGGTGGATTTAAATATAAGCCTAAAAGAAATTAGGGAAAAATGTAAGTTTGACAAGGCAAATTAAATAAGAGAAACTTGATAAATGATAAAATTATATTAAATAACATAGTATAAAAGTGAAATAAGGCAAAAAGAGAATTATAAAATTATAATTAATAATCTTAGAAGGCATGTGGAGGTTAAATTATAAAAATTAAATTAGGAGGTAGGAAATGAGATTTTTTAACTTTGTTAAAACTAATTTTGTCCTGATTGTTTTCTCTGCTTTCTTTATAATATCATTCGTAAATATGGAACTTTATGGCGAAACAAAAACAATCAAGCTATTTTATAAGGAGAACGAAGTCAAATTTTCTAAACTCCGCGGTTATGACATTGTGTCTTTGCCTGAATTTGATTTTATCCAGGATTCTTTAAAAGTAGGTGAACCTATGCTCCCCGTAAAGGGTGTTAAGGTTTTACTTCCGTCGGGGACAGAAGTAAGAAACGTAAGAGTTATTTCAACCCGCGAAAAAAAACTAGAAGGAGAGTATTATATCTATCCAGTTCAGTATCCTATTCCTGTGGGTGAAGTAAAACAAAGGGGATTTGTAGAACCTAAAAAAGAAATATATTCATCAAGTAAAATCTATCCTGGTAAATTGGTAGAATTTTTGTATGAAGGTTATTTTAGAGAATATCATCTCGTAGATATTATAGTATATCCTATTCAGTATAAACCGGCAAAAAGAGAACTTATTTTAAATACGGAGATGGTGATTGAGATAGAATATTTTACTTCTGATAAATACCAACTTCCTCCGCGACTAAGAAAAAATGAAGTGGAAGACAACGAATTTAAAGAAAAAATAAGAAAACTTATTGTTAATCCTGAAGATATTTCATATAATATATCTCAATCTTCGTTAGATATAGAAACAAGTCTACAAGTAATAACTCAGCCATTATCAGTACCTTCGTTCCCATCAGCTACTGAAGGGCTTGATGTTAAATATATAATCATCACTGCTGATTCATTAGTTGATGCCTTTCAACCTTTGGCGGACTGGAAAACGAAAAAAGGTATAGTATCTACAATCAAAACTGTTTCCTGGATTTCCCAAAATTATTCAGGTTGTGATCTCCAAGAGAAAATTCGTCATTTTATTCAAGATGCCTATATAAAATGGGGAACAGAATACATTTTACTGGGTGGAGATGTAGATATTGTTCCTGTCCGACTAAATTCTTACGGACCTTATCCTGCCATAACAGATCTATATTATTCTGCCATATACCCAATAAATAATAATTGGAATTCGAACGGAGATCATAAATTCGGAGATGGTGCTGATTATCTTCCAGATATTTGGGTGGGAAGGGCACCTGTTCATAATAAGAAAGAGGTGAGGGTATTTATAGATAAGGTTTTTACTTATGAAAGAAATTCTTTAGCTCCAAATCTTCCTCCAGCGACATATTTAACGACTATGTTATCTTTAGGAGGTATAGTATATGATATTTTTGATGACTCCGGCAAATTTGCTGCGTGGTGGTCAGAATCTGGAATCTATGATAAAGATTACATAAATGATAAGCTTCTTCCACCGTGGTTTACTCATTGGCAAATGTATGAATATGATTATCACTTTGACTCTGCTTATGGGGCATATTTTAACCGTGATGAGGTATTAAATCCAGCAAATGCTATTAGGAGGTTGAATGAAGGTTATGGCATTGTTAATCACATCGACCATTCAAATCCACAAGAAATGGGAGCAGGAACGAAGACAGGTTGTGGAGGAATAACAAATAATGATGCGAGTAATTTGGCTAATGGGAACAAATATTTTATTATGGTTAGTGGGGGTTGTTCACCTGGAGCATTTGATTATGATTGTATTGGTGAGCGTTTATTGTTAAATAAAAATGGTGGGGCTGTTGCATTTATAGGTGGGTCAAGGTATAATTTTGTTAATTTTGTTTTTTCTTTTGATTCTAAATTCTATAAAAATTTATTCCGTAATGAGATCTATAATATTGGTCATACTCTTGGCGCTACGCACATAGAAAATGGTATTCCTTACGAAGCAACCATTATGAATTTACTTGGGGACCCTGAATTGCCTATTTGGACAGCGCCTCCAGATACTCTTATCGTTAGACATCCTTCCACAATTACAAACGGTGTAAATATTTTCCCTGTAACCATCTCTAATTTACCGGTTGGTAAGAAAGCTGTTATATGTTTGAAGAAAGGCGTAGAAGATTATGCGATAAAGACTGTTACAGGGACAGGTAATCCAGTTAATGTAGATTTTGTCTTCACTCCTGATACGCCTGGCGAATTGAGTGTTACGGTAACTGCTCACAATTTTGTTCCGTATGAAGCGAGTGTGCCTGTTACTCAAATAGGTGATGGTGACTTCCATTTATATGTAGAAAGATACATAATTAATGATGATGAGTCTGGTGACAGTAGAGGTAATGGAGATGGTAAAGTTGATGCTGGTGAAACAATAGAGCTACCTATAACGTTGAGAAACAGTAGTAAAATAGGGATTGGAAATGTTGTTGCTACTCTAGCTGCTTATAAAAAGGGAACAAATACCCTTCATCCTTATATTACCATAATAGATAGTATAGAAAATTTTGGAGATATCGGTCCAGGGAGTTCTGTAACTTGTTTGGATGATTTTAAATTCACTGTCTCTTCAGATTGCCCTGACGGAGAAGTCGTGGAGTTTAGGTTAACAGTGGCAGGTTTTACAGATAATTTCTATCTACAAATTTATGCACCTCAGGTTCAACATACGGGTCATACAGTTTATGGAAATTTACAGCCAGGAGCTACAGTTGGTTTGACAGTTGAACTTTCAAATTACGGTCATGGTGTAGCTAGAGAAATAACAGCTACTCTAAGTTCATCATCTCCATACATAACCTCGATAACTAATAATCCTCAAACATTTGAAGATATTCTTCCTAATAGTTCAAAAAAACCGTGGGGTAGTAAGTATTATTTTACTATAAGTCCGAGTTATCCAAATACCCCGGAGGCATTAACTTTTAAACTGACAATTCAAGATGCATACGGGAAAACATGGATTCACAATTTTGATTTGAAGGGTCCTGCAACACCTACCGGTTTAAATTTTATAGGATACGAAAATTCTATTGATTTAATTTGGAAGAAACCCGCAGATTCAGATTTGAAAGGATATAATGTCTACCGTTCTGATAGCCCCACAGGTGTATATAAGAAGATAAACGATCGATTGATCGAAGGGACTTCGTATTTCAAAGATGTTGGCTTGCAAAATGAAACCGTTTATTATTATAAAGTGTCAGCAGTAGATGAGTCTGCTAATGAAAGTAATTTGAGTGATTATCTGGAAGCCTGGACTACAGTCAAGCAGGTAAGTGGTTGGCCAGTTAAGTTAAATGAAAAAATATTTTCGTCCCCCACTTTATTTGATGTTAACAATGATGGGAAAATGGAAATATTTATTGCCGACCAATCAGGTAGGGTATATGCTTTTAATAATACAGGCGCCGAATTGTTTGACATCGATAATAACCCCACTACGATAAGTGGATTTGCTTATAGAAAGGGTGCAAATTTTTGGAGTTCACCTGCTATAGCCGATTTAGATAACAATCTTAATAATGGATACGAGTTGGTGATTGCTAGTAGAGGGAATGATACTCTTTACTGCTGGCATATAAAGGATATTGATGGAGACAGGAAGCCAGACCCATTTTGGAGTGTAAAGCTCGGTGCCCCATGTTTAAGTTCTCCCGTAATAGGTGATATTGATAATGATGGTTATCCTGAGGTCGTCATTATGACTCATAGTGGCCAAGTTCACATTCGGAGATATAATGGAGACGTTTATGGGCCATCTCCTTGGATGGTGATTGGTGGAAACTCAGATCAAATAGAGGCTTATTGCACGCCGTCATTGATTGATCTTGATGGTGATAGTGACCTTGAAATTATAATTGGGGGAAGTGATGGATATATATATGTATGTCACCATAACGGTATATCTTTTTCTACTAACTGGCCATTTTATACAGGACGGAATAATTTGGGCTCGTCACCTGCAGTTGCAGATATCGATATAGATGGACATTATGAAATTATTTATGTTGCCGGGAATAAGGTAAACAACGACTTAAGTGATAATTGTGTTGTATATGTCAAAGATGAGTATGGCAATGATAAATCTGGGTGGGTTTCTGGTAAATCAATCTCTGATATAGGAGGTGTAGTGCTTACTTCCCCTGCTGTTTGTAACCTGGATGGCGACAGAGAGCTGGAAATCGTAGTAGGAACAAGATCGACTGTTTATGCATGGAATCATGACGGTTCGCCTTTACCTGGTTGGCCAAAAACAGAAGCTGGATTTCAAGGAACGTGCTCAAGCCCCATAATTGCAAATGTAGATGAGAATCCTGATCCAGAGATTATAATTGGATCTTTTCATAAAAATTTGTATGGTTGGCATGCTGACGGAACCAGAATTAAAGGCTGGCCATTGGTGACAGGAGATATGAACTTAGGCACCCCTGCAGTAGGAGATGTTGACGGTGATGGAGACAATGAAGTTGTTGTTGGTTCTTGGGATTGGGAAGTCTATGTATGGGATACGAAAGGAATAGGTAAAAGAGATTGGTCTATGTTTCATTATGACCCTCAACATACAGGATGGTATGAGATGATTATTTCTGGAACTATACCTGGGAATACCACCTTAAGTGGGAGATGCAGAGTCGCTGAGACTGTGACGATTCCATGTGGAGCAACACTCACGATTAAGCCTTGTGCCACTATAGCGTTTGCACCAGGAAAATCGCTCATTGTTGAAGGCATTCTAAATGCTAATGCTACAAATTTTTCCAAAATTACATTTACCTCAACAGAGGCGAAAAAACG
This sequence comes from candidate division WOR-3 bacterium, assembly GCA_039804165.1. Taxonomy (NCBI): domain Bacteria; kingdom Pseudomonadati; phylum Caldifarciminota; species Caldifarciminota bacterium. The sequence goes on along the minus strand of JBDRZZ010000007.1, from coordinate 9,719 downwards.
GGGTAGCTGGGGGTCGATCGTTTTTAGTGGCTCAGGAGCAAATGGCTCAATTTTGAATCATGTGAATGTAAGATACGGAACACAAATACAAATTCTTAATTCCTCAAACATCACCATCCAAAATTCGATAATCAAAGATATGATCAATGGCGTCTATGCGTATAATTCATCAGGTTCTATTTTGAATAATACTATCAAGAATGTTCGTGACCACGGAATTAATTTAAATTTATCAACATTTACCTGCAACCAGAATGTAATTATTAAAACCTCGAACTTTGCTTACTATCACACCGGTTTTGGAATTTTATATGGTGGAGGTTCCTCAGGAACCGTTTGGCAGAATGACATAAGGGGGATGAATCAGGGTATTGGTGCAATCTGGGGTTCTTCGCCAGCATCTCTTGGGTCTTACTCTATTCCTAGAAATAACCGAGTAACTGACTGCTTAAAAGGTTTAGTGGTATACCGAGAAAGCTATCCTGTATTTGGTACCCCTCCTCTAAGCAAGTATATGTGGAATAGTATTTATGGTAATACGATTAATGTTTCAGTGGGAACTTCCTATCCCACCTATAGTAGCGGACTTTTAGCTTATGGAAACTGGTGGGGAAGTAATCCTCCAAATACTTATTTGTTTGAAGTTGGACCTAATTCATGGTTTTATTATAATCCCACTTGCACAAGTGACCCTTGGGCAGATATTCCATTACCTTCAGGGGAAATGGGTAGTGATGTTACTTTAATAACCCAAGAAAATGCGAAGCTATACTCTTTGAGTGAATCAAATGGAGTTATACCAACTCATTTAGAACCCAATGGTGTAAATATAGTGGATGGAGAGCTAAGTTTGCAGACTGATAAACTTTCCGGAGTATCTCTATATTCAACCGTGGAGTTACGGCTCCAAAACAAATATAGGGAAACAAAAGACTTTTTAATATCTTATCTAGCCGAGCATCCTGAGAATCAGGCAGCGTATGTGGAACTTTACAATTGTTATTCTCCTGAAACAGTAGATGCTCTAATTGAATATTTTTCTTCTCTCCCAAAGGAAGCTGCTAAGGAGCATAAATTACTTCTTTCTTATCTGTATATTAAGCAAGGCCAAATTGATATGGCAAAGAAGATAAATAGTAAAATAATAGGTGAAAATCCAAACACAGAACTTGCAGCGAGAGCAAAAATCAACAATTTCTATATTGCTTTGCACAATGAGAACGATTTTAACGGTGCCACTAAAATTCTTAATGAAGTATTAAACAATCCCGAATTGCTAAATGAGATAGATCTCTCACTTGCTCAGGAAGTGATTGAGACGTATGCGATGACCTATGGCAAAGAGATTCCTTTGTTTACCATTAAGGTAGAGAATCCAAATATACCTGAGGAGTTTGGCCTTTCTCAGAACCATCAAACCCTATTTGGTCTTACAACAATTGTTAAATATCAGTTAAAAACCCCTAGCCATGTAACGCTGAAGGTTTACGATATACTTGGTCGTGAGGTGGCAAACCTAGTAGATGGAGTAAAGGAAGCAGGATACCATTCTGTAATATTTGACGGTTCGAAGCTTACAAATGGGGTTTACTTCATTCGATTTGTTGCAAAATCGCAAGAAGAGCCAAAGGAGTTCATTCAGGTAAGGAAAGTGGTATTGAGCAGGTAGGTAAAAGAAGATATAAACCGATAACATAAAGGAAGTAAAACATAAAACCTAGTCTTGTTTTTATTAAAAAGTATTTTTTACGTTTGAAGTTAAGGAATATTTCACTATTTATATGAAGTTATTTCTTTCTTAATAAATTTATTGGGGGATACTTATGATATTGGATTTATAGGCAAGGCCATTTTTCTGCAAAATTTAAAAGAGCTGCCAAGCATCTATTTCATTTAACTTAAATTTTATAACTCTTTCTTATCTTTCATAATTTTCTATTTTTTAGCTTTTTCTCTTTATATAGATAATTTTCCCTTTCTGCAAGTCCTTATTTAATCTCTATTAGGTACAGCTTCTTATAAATTCTTCAAATTTGAGAATACTTTATTTTGCTTTCAGAATGTTTTTATTTTAACTAGTTTCTCCTTTTTCTAAAGCAGATTCGTTATTTTGCTCCTTTATTTTCCTATGATGATCTAAAGGAATCAATAAGAATATTCTATTAAACACTAATTTAATCTTTTCTTATACCTGTAGAATAAAAGTATCTTTTTGAATATCTCTTTAAAGTTGCAAATATAATTTTTCGTCTATTTTTACCTCATAAAATCTTAATTTAAATATCCCCAACAAATGGTTCTAGAAGGAGAAATAATTTAAAAACTCATTCCACACGTATGAGGCTGATTTTGACTCCTCTAATCTTAGAAAATTTAAAACCGAGCTGTTAATATTCTTCTTTCTAATTTCTAAGGCATTTTTGATTTTGATATTTTCCTCTCTTGTAATTTAACAGAAAAATAAGTTTAAAATTAATAAACAACCCTTCTTAGCATAAACATAAAATTTAGTAAAATAAATTATTATTTAATTTAAACTGCATAAATAGATGATACTTCGGAGATTGCTGGTGTTTCTCCAACGAAAAATCATTCAGAATTAAATAATAATTAATGAGGTAAGGTGTAGGGGTAATTAAGATACTGTAAGGCAATAAAAATAAAAAGGAATGTTAGAAGGTGTTCATAATATATGGAGTTAGAGAAGGAAGATAAGACCTTAGGGGAAAGGAAGTAATCTTAAAACTCCTTTACTTAATTTATTCGAAAAGAGAAATGGAACTATCTCTTTTGATATGGAATTGAACTTTAATATTTATAATCTCAAAGTATACTCTATCTAGGTTATAGGAGGTCATTTCTTGACATAAAAAGGTTTCCTTTTATATTTGTTTAAGTCAAAAGGAGGAGTTTTCTATGAGAGAGAAAGAGAAGGAATTAGCTGGTTCAAAAGTTTCTGATTTTATTAAAGATGGAATGCTCTTAGGTCTTGGAACAGGTTCTACTTTTTTTTATGCAATAAGAAAGATTGGAGAAATGATAAAGGAAGGGTTGAAAATAAAAGCTGTTTCTACATCTCGTGCGACGACTGAACTAGCTAAATCTTTAGGTATCCCTCTTGTTTCTATCGATGAGGTAGAAGAGATTGATTTAACCATTGATGGAGCCGATGAGGTTGATCTGAATTTTAATGGAATTAAAGGAGGGGGTGGGGCATTATTATTCGAGAAAATAGTGGCAAAGATTTCTAAGAAGAATCTATGGGTTGTTGATTCTTCTAAGTTGGTAAAAAAATTAGGTAAATTTCCTCTTCCTGTAGAAGTGGTTCCTTTTGGTAAAAGCAGTGTCTTGAAAAAATTTGAAAAACTCGGGTTTAATCCTAAGCTTAGGATGAGTAATGGGAAAGAGTTTATTACGGATAGTGGAAACTTTATAATAGATTTAAATTTAGGAGAAATTAAAGACCCGTATGAGATGGAAGTTGAACTAAATATGATTCCAGGGGTAGTAGAAAACGGCCTTTTTTTAGATGTGGTTGATATTGTGATTGTCGGAAAGGGAGATGGAGTAGAAATTTTTGAGAAAGGGAAAAGTTTCCCTTGTTGGTAGAAAGATTTTTCTCTATTTACTTAATTTGACTGCAGTTCCATATGCGAGAAGTTCGGCAGCTCCTCCCATAACGAAAGAGGTTGCAAAACGAACTCCTATTACAGCATCCGCTCCAAGTTCTTTTGCATTTTCTATCATTCTATCCAAGGCTTGTTCTCTGGATTCTGCTAGTAACTTTGTATAATCAGTAATTTCTCCCCCTACAATATTTTTAAGAGTTGCCATAATGTCTTTCCCTATATGCCTAGCTCGAATTGTGTTTCCCTTAACAAGCCCGAGAATTTCTTTTATTTCTTTTCCTGGAATAAAATCAATAGTTGATAAGATCATTTTTTCACCTCCTTAGAATATCTGTCTGTTTTTATTAGAGTTAATCTTTCTCTTACAACTGACACTAAAAGGATTACAAATCCCAACAGTAGTGATATAAATCCAACCTTTGCATAAAGAGCAATCTTAGGATCTTTGATTACCTCCTTTAAAAACTGAACCCCAAGAAAAGTTAGGGTTAGGATTGCTCCTATAGAGAATACAATCCATCCTATTCGTCTCTCCAATCTATTGTAGAGAGAACTCCAATACTCTTCCCACTCTTTTTCGGGGTTAATTGGTCTTAGCATTTTCATCACCTCCTTTAATTTGTCTATTTCTTTCAGTTCCTCTTTTAATTTTTTATTTTTGGAAGATAACTCTTTTAGTTGTTTCATTTCTTCTTCGGATAAAGTCCCATCAAAATATTTATTTTTAAGTTTTTCAAGCCTATTCAATTTTTTTAAACTCCTCAAGTAAAGCCTTTCTTGCGTAATAAAGTCGAGACATCACTGTTCCTATAGGTAGATTTAAGACAATGGAGATTTCTTTATAGCTCATCTCAGCATAATGTCTTAGATAAATAATTTGCCTTTTTTCTTCATCAAGTTTTAAAAGAGCTTCTTTTAACTTCATTATTTCTTCTTTTTTCTCTAAATTTTCTTCAGGAGAGGCAATTTTAAGAGGTAGCTCTTCCTCTATTACTTCTCTTTTTTCTTTTTTTAACTTCGCCAATGCTTTATTTTTGATTATTGTATATAGCCACGGGGAAAAAGGGCTTTTTGTGTCAAAATTCTTTATCCCTTTCCAAGCGCTAATGAATCCTTCTTGAGAAATATCCCAAGCATCCGCTGGGTTTTTTGTGAAGTATAAGGCTACATTGTAAGCTTTTTTCATATACTTCTTAACCAACATTTCGTAGGCTTCTATGTCTCCCTTTTTACATTTCTCTAATAAGAGTTTGTCTTCCATAAATTAAATTATAATAAAAATAACAAAGTTGAAAAGAACGTAAATAAAATTTCTTTATTCTTTATTTTATTATATAGTCTTAAAAATAAAAATTATTCAATTTATTTTTTAAAGTGGGAGAGATTTTGAATAATTCTTGACTAATATGAGAATTAGGGTATTTTGAATAAAAAAGGAGGAATTTATGGAAGAGAAAAAACAAGAAGTTAAAGTGAGGTTTCCGGAAGAATTAATGAGTGGAGCTTATGCGAATCATATGATAGTTCTACATACAATGGAGGAATTTATTATGGATTTCATTTTAGTTTCTCCTCCCGTGGGAAGTGTTGTGGCTCGAGTGATTACGAGTCCCGGACATATGAAGAGAATAATTAATGCTCTCCAGGATAATGTGAGAAAATATGAAGAAAAATTTGGTAAAATAAAAGAAGCACAGGCTCCGGGTCTTATTATTTCTGAAGAGGTTAAACCTGCCTAATTTAAATTCTTTAAGAGCCTTCTTTTAAAAGATCTTCAAATTTAATGACCTTTACTCCTGCTTCTTTTAATATTTCTTTCGCAAATTCATCAGGATAGCCTTCTTTATAGATAATTTCTTTTATTCCTGCATTTATAAGCATTTTAGCACAAGTAAAACAAGGATGAGTTGTCACATATAGAGTTGAATTTTGTATTGATATTCCTTCTTTTGCCGCCTGAATTATTGCATTTTGTTCGGCGTGAATTGCTCTTGAAAGCTCCATCCTTTCTCCAGATGGGATCTTAAGTTGCTCTCTTATACATCCACCTCTTTCTTCGCAATGAATTATATTCTCAGGAGGACCATTATAACCCGTTGTTAAAATACGTTTGTTTCGAACAATAATTGCTCCAACTTTTCTCCTCAAGCAGGTTGCTCTTTTACTTACCAACTCTGTTATTTCCATAAAGTATTCATGCCAGGAAGGTCTTTTCATTTCTTACCCTTTCTATTATTTCTTTCATTTTGTCGTGAATTTTTCCATTTGATGCAATAATATCAGAATTTTTATAATTCCAACTCTCTTTGTAGAAATTTGTAACTTTTCCACCTGCTTCTTCTACGATTAAACCACCAGCTGAGATATCCCATATTTTTAAGTGCTTTTCCCAGTATCCATCAAATCGACCACAAGCTACATAGCAAAGATCAAGGGCAGCCGAACCTAATCGCCTAATACACCTTGATTTCATTAAGAGAGCATTAAATTCTGGAATATTAGAGTCTTCCTCTCTTATTTTTATATAGGGAAACCCTGTTGCAAGAATTGATTCTTCTAATTTGAGTCTCTCTGAAACTCTTATAGGTTTTCCATTTAAGAAAGCACCACCATCTTTGGTTGCATGAAATAATTCCTTATGAATAGGATCATAAACAACCCCAATTTTTAATTTTCCTTCAAGTTGATAAGCAATAGAAACAGAAAAAATGGGGATTCCAAAAGAAAAATTGTTCGTTCCGTCTAAAGGGTCAATAATAAAAGCTTCCTCTACGTCCCAGTTATTTGGTTTCGTTTCTTCAGCTATTATCTCTATTTTGGGGTATTTTTTAGAAAGAGCTTCAATAATAAAATTTTCGGATTTTTTATCTGCAGTAGTCAAAAGTTCTGCTCCCTTTTTATTTTCTATCTCAAAGTCCTTTCTGAACAAGCGAAGAAGAATCACCCCTGCTTTTTTTGCAAGATAAATTAAGAAATTAAGTTTATCTCTATTGTCCATTTAATTCATCTTATCTAAAGAGAAGAACCCTTCTGGATATTTTTTGTTTAACTTATACGAACTGAATGTAAAAACACCACTCCCCTCTTCTTGAGCAAAGCGAATTTTTTTGGGTAAGAGGTCTTTATTGAGAAGAACAGAAATTGGATAAATGAGTTCATCCTTTAATGGAGATAAATAAATCCACCCAGATGAAGTAGAGTCTATTTTGTAGTTTAAGTTTGGGGAAAATAAAACATTATAAAAAATTATAGGAGCTTTTCTACGAAAAACCTGATTTGTTTTTTCTGTCCATAAAAAAATAGAATCATTTATAAAGATCATAATTTGTCTCTCTGGTTTATAAACATCAATTCTTGCTCTTTTTTTCTCTGCATAAACAGAACCTCTGAACTTTAAAGTGTCTCCCTTAACAATTAAAATTTCCGTGAAGTTACATTCAATAGCTCTAACTTCTTTTAATTTTTCTGAAATCTCTTCTAATATTGATGAAAAAAATAAAAGAATTATCACTATCTCTCCTTTTTTATTAAAACTTCCCTTGGCTTTGAACCTTTAAATTTACCTACAACACCGGTTTTTTCCAATTGATCAATCAATCTACCAGCTCTTGCATACCCTATCTTTAATTTTCTTTGCAATAGAGAAACAGAAGCTGTTTGCTCTTCTATTATTATCTCTTTGGCTTGTTCGTAAAGCTCATCTAACTCTCCAATTTCTCCCTCAGCTCTTTCTTCCAAAAGGAATTCTTCAATTTCTTCTGTGGGTGGATAGTATTCTAAGTTATCTATAAATTCAGTGAATGTGGTTTCATCAATACCAAGGCGAAGTTTTAGGAGTTTACTGAATTCTTCAATTCTTTCAGGAGCCCCGGGTAAGGTTCTATCTGCAATAACATCTAACATTTCTTCTTCCTCTGCAAGAGCACAGATTTCTTCAGCGTTACTAAATTTTGTTTTTAATAAATTTTTAAGATGAGCAAATCCAATTATAGAAACAATTCTTTTTGTCTCTTCTGTTGTTATGAGTGGTCCATGAAATCTTTTTGGGATTCCTTCATCTGGGGGTATAAATAACATATCCCCACCACCCAGCAATTTTTCAGCTCCTTTTGTGTCGAGAATGGTTTTAGAGTCGTGGATAGAGGCGACTTGAAAAGCTATTCTTGCTGGGAAATTAGCTTTTATAAGCCCTGTAATAACATCTACTGATGGTCTTTGAGTTGCAAGAATTAGATGTATTCCAACTGCTCTGCTCATTTGAGCAAGTCTTATTACTGCATTTTCAACCTCTCTACCACTTCGCATCATTAAGTCAGCAAGCTCATCAATAATTATAAGAATGTATGGCTTTTTATCTCTTATTTTACTATTATATCCTTGAATATCTCTTACACCAACTCTCGCGAATTCTTTATATCTTTGTTCCATACACTCAAGTGCTTTATTTAAATACTGAATCGCAATAGATTGTTCTGTTATTACACTTCTAATTAAATGAGGGATCCCATTGTAAATGGAAAGTTCTATTCTTTTTGGATCTATCAAAATAAAACGAATGTCATCTGGGGTTGCCTTGTATAAAAGGGAAGTGATAATTGAATTTATAAAAACAGATTTCCCTGAGCCTGTAGCGCCTGCAATAAGTAAATGAGGCATCAAAGCTATTGAGTAATAAAAAGGTTGTCCTGTTATATTCTTGCCAATAGGGACATAAGTTATAGAGGTATTGTTTTGGAATGTTTCGTTTTCAATTAATTCTTTAAGGAAAACTGTTTCTCTTGTTTTATTTGGGACTTCAATCCCAACTACTCCTTTACCAGGTATTGGAGCTATAATTCTTATTTTCTCAGAATGGAGCGCAAGAGCTATATCGTTTGCAAGATTAGAGATTTTAGATAGCTTTATACCAAGATCTGGTTTAAATTCAAATCGGCTGACAACAGGACCTCTTGAGACTCCTGTGATCTTTCCTGTAATTCCAAAACTTTTTAATTTCCCTTCTATTATGTTTTTGTAATTATTTATTGTTTCTGGAGTCATCCACTCCACAGGAACAGGGTCTTTAAGCGAGTCCAAAAATTTTCTTTTGAACTCTTCCTGGTCTTCTTCTTTTGTTTTTTCTTTAATAGAGATTGAAGGTTTCTGGAGTTTTTTTTCTATTGGTTTTATTTCTATTTCTTCTCTTTCTTCCTCTTTTACTGAGATAGGAACTTCTTCCTTTTTAGGTAGAATCCCTTTTGTTTTTCTCCCAATTATTTGGAAGATTGATTTAATTATGTTATAAGAGGGTTGGAGATACACATAGAAAATTAATAAAGAAAGAAAAATCAGTAATGTAATACTTCCTCCAAGACTTAATTTAGATATTAGGAAAGAGCTAATAAATGTGCCAAACGCTCCCTTACTTGATGTGGGAATTTTTTGATTTAAAGAAACAGCCATTAAGGATATAAAGAAAAGTCCCAAAAATAATCCTCCAATCCGATAAAATATTAATTTAATGTTATTTTTGAATAAGGCAAAAGCTGCAATTATTAAAATTAATGGTAAAGGTAGAGAAAGAATGCCAAAAGTGTCATAAAGGCTTTTGGCAATAAAAGCTCCAACTACTCCTCCAAAATTTTCCTTAAAACTTTCCTTAGGAGAATAAGAGATAAGAGAACCAAGAATAAGAATGGATAAGAATAAGATTATTATCCCATTTGTAATCATTTTTTTTCTATGGTCCATTTCTTTTACTGTAACTATAAGAGATCTTATTATAAGCCCTATAAGAACAATTATTATTGTGAAATTTAATATTTTCATAATTGAAATAATATATTTATAAGAAACTATGTCAAGTTTAATACCCTATTTGCTCTTTAAGACAAGGGGTTGACAATTCTCTATTAAGGATTAATTTTTTTATTCCACTCCCTAAAATAGATAGTTTTGCCAAAAGGAGGTAAAATGAGTATAGATTTGCAAAGCCTTAATGCTGAAACAAAAGAGAAAAGTGCTGTAATTGAGACCTTACTTGCAGAGATTGGTAAATCTATTATTGGGCAAAGAGAAATAATAGAGAAAACTATAATTGGGCTTCTAACA
>JBDRZZ010000006.1 GCA_039804165.1 candidate division WOR-3 bacterium | reverse complement strand
AGCAAAACAATAGATTGGCGTGCCATTTCCAATGATAGTTTTCGATGTAATTCACAATTTACAATGGAAATAGGGATTTTTGTCCATGGGACTAATGAATCATCGTCAAATTCACCTAAATCGAAACGATTGACTAGAATTCGCATCAAGCGGTTATTAATATCTTCTTCTTTAACCAATCCATTTTTGACAGCCTCCGATAATTTCTTATATGTATGATCTGTCCACTGGCATTCCAGATCTGTTCCTGCTAGAACTGCTTTCACGGCAGCATGAAGAGGATCGGGTGACACCTTGTGGGTTGTAAAAAAATCTGTAATTGCGCCACAATCAGATACAACCAGATGCTTATACCCCCATTCCTCCCTTAAAATTTTTTGTAGCAACCGTGTATTCCCACAACATGGCTCATCATCTAACCGATGATATGCACACATAACCTGGCGAACATCCGCTTCCTGTACCAACGCCTTGAAAGCAGGAAGGTAGGTCTCATATAAATCCCTCGGGCTTATATTCTTCAGATTAATAACATGTCTGCTCCATTCTGGCCCAGAATGAACTGCGTAATGTTTTGCACATGCGAGTAACTTTCTATATTTTGAAGTATCCGGACCCTGAAGCCCTTTTACCACAACCACACCCATCCGTGCCATTAAATATGGATCCTCGCCATACGTTTCTTGTCCGCGACCCCATCTCGGATCCCTGAAAATGTTTATGTTAGGAGTCCATACAGAAAGACTAAGGAATCGTCTATTCTCTCCACCTCGACGTAACATATCGTGATATTTAGCTCTTGTCTCATCTGAAACAGCGCAAAAGATTTTATAAACTAATTCATCGTTAAACGAAGCTGCCATTCCTATAGGTTGTGGGAAAACCGTTACACTATCGTTATAAGCTAAACCATGTAATGCTTCGCTCCACCAGTTAAATTTTTTTATACCTAATCTAGGAATCTCATCAGATTGATCGCACATTAAAGCTACTTTTTCTTCTAATGTCAAACGTGAAATCAAATCTTTAGCCCGTTCACTAGAACTAAGCTTAGGATCTTGATAAGGGAATTGTTGACTCGATAATGTTATTGTGATAACAAACAATAATAAATTTATTCCTTTCATAACCAAACCTTTGAAAAATTTTTAATTTAATTTTCAGTTCTTTTTATGAAAATCCTTTGTTTAATTAATATATTCTCAAAACCTATATTGTCAATCATTACATTTCTTAGTGTAGTTTCAAGACCTTTATAACCTCTCTCTTTCTCAAAACACTATAAATTTTCCACAGGTAGATTTAGATATTAGTAGGAAAAGATGAAAATAGGCAACCCCCATAATCTCCCATATTCTATAAATCTCTATCCCTCTATTTTTTAAAAATCATCTTTTTATAAAAACATATTCATCTACAAATAGTTTACAGAAACTACAGAAGAAAAATCTTCATTCCATTTAACAACCTTCTTCTCTTATTTTAACATTATCCTACTACTTGTTGTTCCAAGAACATTGTATATAACCAGCTCACCTATTATAACATCATCTATACTGATATACTGAATTTCAAATTTATCCTGCTCCCTGCCTTACTCGTTAAATTGTCCTTAATACCTTGCCACAGCCCCTCCGGGGAAATTCGTTTAATTGAGAGCATTATCCTTGGGCGATACCATCTTGAATAAAACTGAGATGAACCATCCTCGGGATGATATTTCATCTTACAACGTTACTTATATACAATATTTTGTTATTTAAACCTTTTATCCGGTTATATTAGTATTCTCTATAGACTCAATCTTATCCTGTCTTCTGTCTCTATTAAATTCTATTCCATCAAATAGAACTTCATACAGCTTCCCTCTATCTATCTTTTTACAAGTACATTACCATATGAAGAATAAAGTGTCACGCTCATACAAAAGGACCTCTCCGAATAAGAAAAAAGAAGTGTTGGAATTATGGATGACAAGCGGTATTCGCTTTTGTTGGATTAATGTAAATGAACCTCCACCTTAATTTCTATATAAAACCAATCCAGTATATGCATTATTATCATGTTAAGTAATTCACATCCCCCGACGTCTGAAAAAGTATATATATTTCCCCTTTTCCGTTCTTAAGCCTTACCTTAAAACCATTAGGATAATAATTGGATATTATTCCCTACCACCTTATCCAATATTAACTCTCCTGTATAAAGTTTCTTCTTTCCAAAAGTCGGGATTTCTTTTCAAGTCTTCCTTAAAACTGTTTTTAACCCCGCCATCCCAAATAAAACCAATTACCAAAAAAGCACAATAATAGCCCCTGTGGAAGACACTTTTACAAAACCCATCAAAGACCTCTTTTTGTTAAATGTTTTTTACTATCTCAGCAATATCATCTTCTTCGTAAAATTATGTTGCTCTTTAGGATTTTCGATGGAAGTCATAACCGCTTTTACTATATATACTTGATTGGCTACATCGGTTGCATTGAAGTTAACCAAATAGCTGCCCGGTGTATATTCTCCATCGACTAGGACACTTACTATTTGCCCCAGAGTATTATACACAACCATTCTAACATGCGCTTCTTCCGGTACGGAGAAAGAAATAGTTGTGGTTGAATTAAAAGGATTGGGATAGTTCTGAGATAAAGAATATTCCAGAGGTGCTGGAGATTCCGGTGTAAAATTAATTACTTCTGTTGTTCTCTCTACCGAAGGAGCAGGAACATTGAAAGGAATACCGTGGTTTGTGTAAAATGCTCTGTTAATCCAGAACCAATCGGGAACACTATTATTCAGGTTCCCATCATCATCGTTAGCTATTGCAATATTTTTTGCAAATTCATTATAAAACCAAGCGTAAGGCTCCATCTCAATTGCTTCAATAATGAGCCTGTCTGCATTTTCCTGGCCTAAGTAACTCCGTAAATCCCAGAGGGCGCCTCCAAAAATCTGGCCATAATAGTGATTACCAAAAATTCCTTCATACATAAGGTCGTTATCAAGATTACGAGAGAAATTCGGCCCTTCCATTAGAGGATCATTAAGATATGAACAGGGAAAGTAATCTGCTAATCCTTCAAGTAATCCATATACTTCTTCCATAGCCGCACCAGGAATACCACCAGGTATTGGTTCTCTATTTCTGCTGGTAATGGTAAAAGAATGGGAATATTCATGATATACAACTTCTCGATATCTGCTCCAATTGTAACCAGATTCTGTACCGAAATATAAAAAACCACCTGTACATAAACCATTAATTAGCTCACTTGAAGTTATTATAGCCTGAACCTGTAGGTTATCCATAGCGTCGGAATATCTTGCGATGTAATCATCGTGGAATATGTTAATATGTACATAAAGATTTGTCGCTTCCCTCACCCTCCAATACCATCTATAATTGTTATCTAAGTACATTGCGTAGTCATAATTATTTTTTTGATCTTCTATTTTAACAATATCGTTATACAATTGCCCTGCATGATACATCGAGTAAACATAATAGCCGGCTCTACTGCTGTACGGGAAATAAAATCTTCCGCTTTCTTCAGTTATTGTGCTCGCAAGGTATTCCAATCCGTTATTATTAAACTTATAAAGAGATACAGGACAGTTAGGTGAGCCTTTATAATATGAATAAGACGTTGAATCCTTTAAGTAATCAGTCCAGTATTCAAGTTTGATTCTACCGTATATAGCATTCAATACATTTGAATATGAGTTCACAACACTCCCTGATTTAGCATCTATTAAATAACTTTGATCGTAAATACCTTCATTACCTATAAAAGTTAACCTCACCTGATAAACCAACTTATACTCATAACCATTTTCTTTTTCTATGGGATATACCGAAAGCTCGGGTCTCAAACTGACTTTTATTTCATCTTCCGGAATATCTTTGCCTTCTTTTTCAGCTAATGATATAAGTTCTCTCTTGGCTATCACCAGCACTTCCTCTTCTGATAAAGAAGGATGAACATCTATATTGATATCGGGATAAACATCGGCACCAAATGCAACAATGTTTCCATTTTCATGTACTGTATATCCCACTGATGCACCATAAACTGGGATCCCTTTGTATAACTGTCGGTAATTTATAAACCATCTATCCTTATCTTTTGCTTTTTTACATCTTACAAGTTCAAGACTACCCGGATCCACTTTAACGATTTCTTTATGGCTGGTAATAAACTGATTGCTTAAACTTTCGATATTTCGGCTTGAAATACGGGTATCAAAACCTTTTAGTCCATACGCTCGGTGAATCGTGCCATTTTTGTTGTTTATGTAAACCTCACATTCCTTTCCGTCTATTGAGGAGATTGTCTTTGTGAATCTCTCTTCCTGCTGGGCAGAAGAGGAGATCGCGTTTAACATAACAACTACTACTAACACTGCTTTTAACATCTTCATACCTACCTCCTTTTTTTATTTCATTAACAACATTTTTATTCTGAATGATTTTTTACTTCTCGTTCTGCCTGCAGAAAATTTTAAAAATACATCCCTCCACCAAAATTTCTTCCATTCAGCCGCATATTTATCCGATATCATTACCTTGCTTAGGGCAATATCAATTTTTACCCAAATAACCCAATATTTAATCTCCTATTCTTCAAGTTCGGTTCGACATATAATATTTCACTTCACAATCCTTCCGAATTTTTTATGGCAATAATTATCCATCTATCCATACTGTTTTCCAAACACCTCACAAGCGAATTATATTCACCATAGATTTGACTTCTACACACCCCATTCCCGAATGTCTTATACCTTATTACATAACCAAAAAATTAATCCGAGCGTTTTCATACTCCCTCCCCTTCACTCTTTCATAAGCCTTAACCTCAATATATAATAATACTTAACCTTATTTTTAGATACTACAAAAGCATTATATAAATAAAAATATGTGTCTGCCAAGGGGGAAAAACGATTTCTCTAACAACCCTAATAAAATTACTGAAGGGAAGGCATTTTTTCATAATCATCTATTTGCACATAAAACAATTTACCTTATCACCAACATCTTCTTCGTACTCACAAAACCACTGCTTGTTTTTAGTTGATATAAATACACACCACTTACAACTTGTTGTCCAGATGAGCTTTTACCATTCCATTCTACTTTGTGATATCCTGCCTCTTTTATTCCATCAACAAGTATTGCAATTTCACGACCTAAAATATCATAAATCTTTAGGCTCACATAACCCCTTGTTCCAATACTATAATTTATAATTGTTTTTGGGTTAAATGGATTAGGACAATTCTGAGATAATATAAAATCTGCTAGCTCAGAAATCTCATCACATACATCAGAGCTATTTACATATTCGCAAGCACCTCGGTCCCAAACTCCATCTTCGCCACGAATGTTACCAAACATATCCTTATTAAATTCAGCACTAAGTGGCAAACCTGGCTCAGTAGGCACTTTAAGTAAAAAACTCGCTTGTAAAGGATCACCTGCTCCATCCCCGCTGATAAACGGACTTGCATCAGGGCCAAGTTGAGTGTTCACATCGTCAACAGCAGCATCTTCATCCATATCGCAAGGCTGAGGATAACAACCTTCTACTCTACGATTTTCGGCGAAATAGTTAAATCCATGTTCGGCATCAATAGAAAATGAATTAGCTATGTTATTATACCAGATGTTATTATAAACCTTATTATTGTTTCCGCTATCGATAACAATTCCACCCTGCGAAACTCCATAACCACCAATTGTTTCAGGAATACCTACAATATCATTATTATAGAATTCTAGGTTATTCATAACTTGCCTATTAGATGTCCCATCATAATAATAGCGAATAGTTGTAACACTCCTTGCAAAAATATTCCCATATATTTTCCAATTCTCACAAGTGCCATTATTTATTCCTGCAATTATAGCGGTGCCAGCTATGCGATCCCATAAGTTATATCGAATCGTTATATTAGTATTCTGACCGATAGAAGATATTCCTTCTGTATGCCAACCGGGACAGTAAGGATCAACTGAACCAGTCGAACGGGTATTAGCTATATAGTTATACTCTATTATAACATTACTACACGAATTAAAGAAAAATGGGCAACCAAAAATATTGGTAATAGAGCAATACGAGATAGTTGCATTAGCAACACCACCGTATAAAGATATACCTCCCATAGGATAGTTTGTACTTGTAGAATAAAATTTTACATGACTTATATAGATATTGGTCTTTGGGTCGTTTATGCTTGCTCCTATTCTGAGCAAATCACCATTGTCGCCACAATTGTCGGGCGGCGTTCTAACAACTTCAAAGCCGAATCCTGAATTCCAGTTTCCTGGTCCTCCACCAGTTTGTCCATCTAAAATAACGCACGAAGCTAATATCTCCAATCCCTGGAAAGATGCAACACCCTGCCCATAAGCTGAAACCCATCCGCTATCAGTTCCGTGATCAAATTCTGTTGCCTTCTTGATAACAATATAACCTGAACCATTTACTTCTTCGATTCTATAAAACGGATAGGTTCCACTTGCAACATAATAAGTATCCCCTCTTACTAAAACATCAGGCAGTCTTGTCCATGCATCTACCCAGTTATTACCATTATTCGCACCTGTTGCACCAGCCCG
Source organism: candidate division WOR-3 bacterium (assembly GCA_039804165.1). Lineage (NCBI taxonomy): Bacteria > Pseudomonadati > Caldifarciminota > Caldifarciminota bacterium. The sequence goes on along the minus strand of JBDRZZ010000006.1, from coordinate 83,591 downwards.
TATATAATGATTTGCTGGTAAAGCCTGTAATGTTATCAATATCTCAAAAAATAGAACCGATAAGATTTTTTCCCTAACAAAGTTCAATACCATTAATGTATAACATCTATTTTAATAGTACCATTTTACGGGTAAAAATAAAACCATTGCTTGTTTTTAATTGATAAAAGTACAACCCATTTGCCACTTGCTGGCCTGACAGATCCGTTCCATTCCATTCAACCGTATATTCACCTGGTTTCTTTGGTTCGTTTACAAGTGTAGCTATTTCTCTCCCTAAAATGTCATAAATCTTCAAACTAACCATAGTATATTCAGAAATCGAAAATCTTATCGTTGTTTTTGGGTTAAACGGGTTAGGAAAATTTTGAGATAAACTAAATTTAAGTGGAAGGTGTTCTTTATCCTCATTAACGCCTGGAGAACCATCCCAGCCTGCAATCCTAGCCATAAGCCACCAGAATGCATATGCCTTCAAATTATCATTCAAATGCTGGGTATGATAATGATTGATTTTACATTCATACCAATCTACGTTTAAGGTATGCGATTCTTGCCACTCAAGGGCCCAATTTCTATCTCCATTCAACGGTCCAGGTGGTACCCAGTCTCCAGTATCTTCTCTTGCCTCTTCCGTAAAACCATTACCATTTGCATCCCAATTACAAGCGGCTGTTACAAACTTATCACCATAATAATTACCATCAGGATCCCAGCTCTCTATATCTTCAAAATCATATAGTATTTTACCATTATTAATGCAATAGTTTCTGATAATCTCATTATTTGTATGAAGTCTTCCATTAAGCCCTGTTCCATCTACATGACCTGTCATATATACAAATTTTACATTTGGATAATCTGCTTCAAGAGCGGACATACTATCAAGATAAGCTTCTATATGATGGTCGTAATTATTATATCCTGCTTGACTGCACCAACTCCAAATAATTACATTAACTTCAGGATGACTATTTAAATAATTCCTCGTATCAGAAACCCATGCAGTGTAGTTAAGATTATTATTCCAATCAGCTCCCAAGTCTTTGGCAACTGGAAAAGGTCTTGGAGGATGTTGTACAAAATAGTAATCACCATTATCACGAAAGTCCAAAACACCCTGTCCTGCATTTCCTGTAAAATCTACAGCATATGTTCCAGCTGGACTTCCATTTGCTGTCATAAAAGCATCTAAATTTCTAACACCTTCGATTATTTGTTGACCATGTGATGAGTGGCCGTAGGCAATGTGAAGACTGTCTTTTGCTTTCAATATTGCAGAAAGTGGGATAGAACGAAAACTCGCTGCTGCTTCGTGTCCTGCTATAATCTGAGAGTTCAATGATGTAACATACAAAAATTGAAGTGCTATTGATAACACCAAAAGTTTTTCTATTTTACATATACTCATAGAGACCTCCTTTATTTTATTAAAGTCATTTTTTTAGTTTTTACTATATTTTTGCCATCTCTTAGTTGATAGAAATAAATTCCACTACTCACAACATTACCAAAGTTATCTTTTCCATCCCATGAAATTGTATGAGCACCAGTGCTTAGAACATCATTAACGAGTGTGCGTACTTTCTTACCAAGTATGTCATAGATAATTAATTCTATTTTCTCCCTGTTCCCAATAAAGAACTGGATTTTTGTGGAAGAGTTAAAAGGATTAGGGAAATTCTGGTAGAGATAGAACTGCTTAGGTTGATTACTTTCGGAGCCATCATTTGAAGCCCTATATTTATAGATATGAACACCTAACGGAGCAAAATTATCGGAAAACGTATTATTGCTGACAGGAATGGTTCTACCTTCCCCATAGACTTCAACAGGTCCCTGTGAACTTACATCCATTGTAAATTGGACAGTTTCGCTCTGTTCCATTGACAAATTTGCAGCGATGATGTAAATAATATCCTCATACTTTTTTACCATAACATCAACTCTAACTCCGCTTGCCTCTTGATGAATTACTGTTCCGTCGTAATCGGGTCCAAGCACAGCATACTTAAGGTCGTTCATCCAAGTTAGGAATTTTCTCATAGTCTCTGCATTGCGAGGTGGTAGACCTTGTGTTCTGCTGTTGTACCCTACACAATCATCACTGAATGCAGCGTGTATCTGAAATCCTTTTACACCGTGTATTATCTTAATCCAGTATTCAGCCCACATCTGCTCTGGCGTAGGTGGGGGTGTCCATTGATAATAGGGTGGACTATTGCGACAATAACCACGAGTAGAAGCTGGACAATTAACACCAGGTGTACACCTAACTGAACCTTCAGGACAGCATTTGTCACATCGTGTTCCAGATGGGTTACACGTCGAATCAAAAGAACAGAATCCAGGGCAATAGTCTCTGTTCCCAGGGCAAGCAGGAGCATCGGTATATTCAGGATGAATATCACAGTTCTCATTCCAGGAAAAAATTGGAAAGAGGTCATGATTATACTCAAAACGGAGTCGATCCAATGCATCTGCCATGCTTACAAAACCGACATCTAAACCGCTATAATCCCTCATAGATCCATATTCTATTGGATAAAAGTCGAAGCCAATAATATCCGCAATCGGTTTTCTTTCACCTGAATGATGTCCAGTGCTTGCACCATAAACGTAACTGTATTCTCTACATAGATTTACTGAATAGCTATCATTCCGTCCGTAATGGTATGCACCAAGATTCACAGCATGTGGATGATTTGTATCATATTTGTGACATGTATCAGTCCATGCTCTTACTTCTTCTGGCTCTGCTCGATTACCAGTGCCTCCACAGTCAGGTTCATCTGACCACTGCCACATTAAAAGTCCAGGGTGGTCTCGTACAGCAATTACATATTGACGTATTATATCTAAATCGTTACCATGACCATGTCCATTTACTATAACTACGGTATCATTTGTTTCAGGATTTATCCATATCCTTCTGCCTATGCCTTGGAACCGTGTTGCTGGACCTATATTACGCGTTCCATAACCAACTGTTATATTCAACCAATCTATATAATCGTCAATAGTATAATCCCACCTGTCAGGATGACGATAGTCTAGTGTGAATGTTGTATTCATCAGGCTATCTCTAATCCATTGGGCTGATGTGCGCTCCACTGGTGCATAAACGGGAAAATATAACTCCCCGTTTACACGTATAGAATTGTTCTCGTCTATGCCAACAACTGGAATTCCATTATGCAAAGTGCGCCATGTTCTTGTAAAAATGTTTGAGGCATCGTTGCCGTAGATGTCTACAATTTTGACAACAAGTGTATGGTCTCCAGCAACTTGATTGGCGTAACTCACTAGTACAATTTCCTCGGGCAAAAGAGGCCCATTTCGATCACACACTGTATCACCGTCAAGTATAACCAACAGTCGGTCTGAGGGAGATACATCAGATATCTGCACATAGAGCTTTTGAGCAATCCTAACTTCTGGATCTGCCATATAAACATCTATTGTCGCAGATTTAACAACAACTAATTGTGGTAATACACATAAAAATAAGAATAGTATAATAACAGATTGTTTCATTTCTCCTCCTTATTTAATAATATCATCTTCTTTGTGATTACAAAATTTTCTTTGCTTTTAAGTCGATAAAAATAGATACCACTGTTGACTTTTTGACCTAACAAATTCATTCCATCCCATTCGACTATGTGTTTACCTGCCTCTTTTATTCCATCAACAAGGGTTACAATCTCCCTGCCCAAAACATCATAAATCTTCAAACTCACATAACTCCTTATGCCAATACTATAACTAATAGTTGTCCTTGAATTAAACGGATTAGGATAATTCTGCGATAAACAATAAATTGACGGCAATTCTTGTTGTGAGACTACACCAGTGTGATTTGAATTTAAAAATACAGTCACTTTTTTTGACATCATTCTGTTTGTAACCACAAGATCTATATCTCCATCCTTATCTATATCTGAACCGTAAACACACGAAGATTGTGAATCAGCCGGAAAATCCTTCCTCGTCGAAAATATTCCATTACCATCATTGAAAAATATTGCAAGCGAGTCATGTCGACTCCCCCAAAATGCTAAATAAGGAATCGCTAAATCCATATCACCATCACCGTCGTAATCTGCAGGAAAAACAGAACTCGGATGAACTCCTACATAATAATTCGCCCTCGGTAAAAAAGAACCGTTACCATTGTTTAGCAATATAGAAAAATCTAAATGATAATAATTCGTAACTGCTAAGTCTGCATATCCATCACCATTAAAATCCGATGTGCACATCGCATACGGATATCGTCCCGTCTGATAACCTTTCTTCCCTGTAAAAGTGCCATTGCCTTGATTCTTATAAACAAATATACTATCTGCCATATTATCAGAATCCCCAGAAAAAGCTATATCCATATCACCATCATTATCAATGTCAAATGCTAATACAGAATGTATATGGTGAATTGCCGGATAATCTACTTTAGGCATAAAACCACCATTTCCGTTATTCATAAAAACTGAAAATGTCCAAGACCAAGCGTTCGCCACAGCTAAATCCTTGTAACCATCGCCGTTAAAATCTGCTGCAATAACATCAACGGGACAATCTCCAGTAGTATAAAAAATAGCTTGCCCAAAAGTACCATCGCCGTTATTTGGGAAGATAACAATACTATCACATCTACCATTAGCAGTAACTAGATCAATATCACCATCATTATCTAGGTCTGAAGCATAGATAGAGCATGGAGAGGGTTTTGAGTAGTAATTAGTTTTGCTATTAAATGCTCCTTCTCCGTTATTTAGCAAAACAGTAATACTATCTTCTCCTTTAGCTACTGCCACATCAGCATAACCATCATTATTCAAATCCACAGCAACAACTGCTTCCGGATAACTACCAATGTAATAACCTATCTTATTCTCAAAGTTTGCTTCTGCTTCTCCTGCTTTTATGGTAAAATTCCACTGATACGGCTTGGACAATGGATTACCTGCCAGTGTCTTAATACCTTTTGTCAAAATAACCGTAACAACCTCTCCTATCGCAAAATCTTTAGCAGGATTAAACTCAGCAGTCATAGACGAAGCATCATAACCATATAAACCTACTCTCTTACCTGTCTCTCTACCATAAACAATAAATGTGCTATCATTTATTGTGTTTGGATTAATTGGGACATTAAATACAACCGCTATATTCGTTACAGGATTAACATTCAACTGGTTTTGCGATGGATAGGTTAAAAGAACACTCTGTGCAAAAGCAATGTGACTTAACAAAAATATACATATAGATATATTCTGTATTATTTTTCTCATATTATATCTTCTTATAACAATTTATCTTATCAACAACATCTTCTTCGTGCTTATAAAACCACTGCTTGTTTTTAATTGGTAAAAATATATTCCGCTTGCAACTTGTTCACCTTGTGTGTTTTTACCATCCCACTCTACTTTTTGCTCACTAGATTCTCTCATCCCATCAACAAGTGCTTTAATCTCCCTTCCAAGGAAGTCGTATATGGTAAGTCTAACATAACCTCTAGTTGGGAGCCGATAGCTGATTGTTGTCGTTATATGAAATGGATTCGGATAATTCTGCCTCAGGAGAAAATCTTTTGCTTCAAACTTTCCATCCTCCTCAACCCCTAAGATTCCATCCCAGCCTGCAATTCGAGCTAACATATACCACATAGCCTTTGCAAGTCTTAACGCACCACGTTGACCAATATGGTCGCCATCTTCTGTGTAACTGCCATCTAAATCTAACATATTATCAGGATGGATATGCTGGAATGAGTGATAAGTTCCACCAAGATCTGTCCAGCTTATGGTATATTCCTCTCCAGAATCACTCCATGAAAGTATATCTGCATAGTCAAATAGAATTCCATCAGTGGAGTTTTTAACATAATTACGAATATGCTCATGTTTCAAATATCGCTGGTATGCCAGCTCTCCGCTTGTACCGTCAACCGGTCCGGTTGTAAAAAACACCTTAGTGGGGTAACCATTAGCTTTGCAGTGATTGATATATTCCTGAGTTGCTCGCAAATAAGTATCCATACAAACACGATTACCGGTTAGAACCGAATCTTCTGCATCTAAACCCCAGCGTTTGTTTCCATCTGGACCGCCAACTGAGGAACCAGCCCACCTGCATCTATATACGGGATCTTCTCCTCCACCAACTCCATTCTGCCATGTCATGTCCCAACACCATCCAAAACCCATTGCATTTAGCACAAGTCCATTTTTGTTACAATAGGTTATACTAGCTTTTGTTCGATTTATTGCTGTATCACTTGTATACCAGTCTTCCTCACCATAACCATATATCCAGCCTGTTGGATGCTCAACATCGCCCCAGGTAGCAGAACTAAATCTAAGATATTGATTAGTTGGTCCTTCTGGAGTTCCAGATTCTTTAATACTGACCCTAAATCTGTTATCAATGGAGTCCAGTAAACGTAGCCCAATACGGTATCCTTTTGAATGTGACTCTCCAGGAACTGTAACCCACATTTTCTTCACCGAATCAATCCATTGTTGTGGTATATCATCATATAGTTCCACAGCATTATGGTCAACTATAAGAGGTTCAGAATAAACTTCCACCGTTTGTATAAGTATTGCTATTATTATTAACATCAAAAAATTTTTTCTCATTTTTATACCCTTCTATTTATTTTTTATTAATTTTAATCTTTCTTTTTTCTCTATATCAATAAATAACATCTTTTTGGCCATTACATACTTGCTGCTTGTTGTTAGCTGATAAGAATACACTCCGCTTACCACTGACCGCCCTATTAAATTCGTTTCGTTCCATTCAACCTTATACTAACCTGTGTCCTTTTATACCATACACTAATATTGCAATACCATAGCCTAATATTATTAACTTATCTTTATTTTATCACTACTATCTTTTTCCCAAAAGAACATTCACCCATTGTAAGTTTACAAAAATAAACTCCCGAGGGTATCCTCTCAGCTTCAAATTCTATCTCATACCTACCAGCTTCCTTCTCCTCATCTACAAGCTTAATCACTTCCCGCCCAACCACATCATAAACCTTCACCATCACCCTTGATTTTCTAGGTATCCCATAAACTATTCTGGTTTTTCCACTAAAAGGATTAGGATAATTCTCCAACAATAGAAAATCTGAATAATTTCCTTTTTCTTCCTCTTCTACACCAGATGCTCTATATACACTCCACATCGTGTCCACAAACTTACTCTTATACTGCCATCCTACCTGACTACCATGCACATACGGAAATCTACCTATCCCATCCGACGAATCCTTATCACATATACACTTACCAGGATTATTCGTATCAGGCCCAAACGTCTTCTTGTAATTATCATAACTCAATATACATGTATCTCCTCCATCAGGACTTGGCATCGCTGATGTACATGGCTTACCATTCTTCGGGCCCGTCCCCCTCCATACCCCTTCTGCAGGTGCGCATGGATCTGGCTGTGTCCATTTACCTAAATTCACCATCCTATCTACATACTTCGTCATCCTCATATACACTGAATCAAACCATACCTCCCGCATTGCCGGCATCAAATGCGCACATAACACCTCCCCTTTATATCCATTAATACATATCGCCTGATACGACGGCTCAGGTGATTTACCTCCATCTATATACCCATACGGATCTGCAATCGAACGATTACCGCTACCTTTTATAACATAATCCCAGTATTTATTCTCAGTATCAACCCCTCCCCATAAAACTACATCTGGATTCCAACTACTCTCGTGTAACATACAATATTCATGAAAATTTTTCCTAGAATAACGTTCATTACCTAATACCTCCGCTAGTGTCTGCACAAATACCTTATACTTGTTAATTTCCAATAAAGCCGCTGTAAATGTCGGTATCGCTAACAATCCCGGCTGGTGACCCGATTCAGGATGAACATTACCTAATATCTGCCAATGTATCATATCAATACCTCTCTGTAATACCGCTATTAACGCCGGCTTCTTCTCCTCATTCGTCTTATCATTTAACATCAACCTTAAGAGCGCCTCGTTAATACTTGGACAATTACTAGGCTGGTAATCACCTACATATGCATCTACTGGAAGCATATTCCGCACTGCCTTTGCATGTGCTAAACCTGTATTACGATATAATGATTCAATTGATTCTAAAGTCGGCGGACTACTTACTGGAGAATCGTAAGACGGTAACCTGTCCCACCGTATACTATCTACCGAATAAAACGGCTTCTCTCCCCTAACATACGGAGGCCTAAATAACTTTGATCCATTTTCTGGTGGTATACTCGATACAACTGTCAATACCTTAGCAGACTTAATCCGCCTATATGGCAAATAATTCTTACCACCTTTATCCAAATTCGATACCGCCTTGACTATCGATACCGCACCACCCGAACTATCCACTGCACCCACCGTAACCGTATACGGTAACTTAGGTACTAACGTCGAATCAAAATAACTCTTACTAGGATCACTAACATTATAATACAATGCCCCATCAAATCCATGTTTGTATTGGTTCGCAACCGGATTTACCTCCCATCCATTTATATAAAATGTCAACAATACTACCTTCGAATACACACTCACCGAGTCCGTAATCTTCTCATATTTCGGCAATATCTCAGTTATAGTCACAGGCGCCAATACCCACCAGTCTCCATTAGCAAATTGCCCCACCGGCCGTGGCTCAGAAAACTTCCACACCACCTCTCCCTGCTTAATCGAATCCGCAGAGACCGCAAACATTCTTACACTATAAAGTATAAAAAGACAAAGCAATTTTATCCCTATTTGTTTCTTCATTCTTAAACCTCCTTTTAGAAGTCCATTATTCTATTTTATCAATATCATCTTTTTTACTGCCTCAAACTCACCCGCTATCATCCTGTAAAAATATATTCCAGAAGGAATTTTTTCTCCATTTAACTTTAAATCATACCTTCCAGGTCCTTTGATCTCATCAACCAAAGTAGTCACCTCCCGTCCTAAGAGGTCATACATCTTTAATATCACTCTTACCTCCTTTGGAATTTCATACCGTATCACCGTAGTAGAATCAAACGGATTAGGAGAATTCTGATATAATTTAAACTTGCCAGGACCATTTCCCTCACCTCCAGTTGAATCAAGCGGTATCCTATATATCCTCACCGCATTCCGCTCAAGATCTTCACTGATAACTCCATTATTAATCGAAACCTCTCGAGCTTGCCTATTGCCAGGCGCATACGCTACCTGCACAAATCCCTTCCCCTCCGGTATTCCAGTCTCAAAACTAAACTGTATCTGCCCAGTCGAATAATTAACCGCCCCTGTTAACTTCTTACCACCATAATTTGCGTGTGGTATAATATTCCCATTCCCATCATCATATCCATACTTCAAATTACCAACTATATCTAATGCCGTCGGATACTTCTTCCCTGTATGTTGATCTACTAATGAATCAGGATACCCCTGCGATGCTGCACTATTTATTACAGCAGATATTATTACACTACCAGGTACTATACTACCCTCCGGAACTACACAACTAAATTCCTTCTGCCCCTCAGTAGCATCTAACTTCACATAACTCCACCTATACCTCGATAACTCATCATACGCTTTCGAAATATTTATCCCTGTGTTCAACTCAAAACGTATCTTCTCAGGCTCATATACCTCATCCCATTCACCCTCCGGCTCACTCACCCTTACCGCAAATACATATACATCATTCCCATGCTCACGTACCATTATATCTACTCTATTCCCCCTCGTGTTACAATTATGCGTCATAACCCTCGTCGATGGCACTGAAAATATTACCGGCGTCAACGCTGTAATTGTCTCCTTAAATTCTCCCATAACACTAAAATTCTCCGCCGGCGTAGGAGAAAATAAATCAAAGTATACTATTGCTTTCATACCATGAACAACTGCACCCCATAACTCCATCCTCAGCTCATCCGGCGTCGGACCTGCATCCCATGAGGTAGTGTAATCCTCTTGATCCATCCTACTACAAGATGTCACATTCTGCGTTTCTACACATGCACCTAATGGTATAAGATCGCAATTTACCCACCTGAATACATCTAGATTCTCAAACCATAACTCAAATATACCTGCAGTTGAATCTTTAAACGATGCATGCTCCTGCGCCTCTAACGGGTATGCATCATGTGTGTAAAAATCCCCATAAAAATGCCTCTTCCCTCCATACCACGGCGCATTGTGCCGATACATATACATTGCAGATAACGTATTACTCTGCTTCGGTTTTCTATACCTCTGGTAACTATATCCATACAGCTGATTTGTTGCTAAATGATGTGGATCCTCTAACCGAGTCCTATATGCCCATGCTGCCAATACTTGTGTAGGCACCTGAGCCCAACGACCTCCAAGCTCCGGCTCATCACACCAACACCACGCAAATAACCCTTGCTCATTCTTCGCTGTTTGTACATATATTACAATACTATCTACCTTTGAGTTTCGTTTGTAAAATGCTGGCTCCGATATAAAACCTTCCCATCTGGTTGGACCTATTGTCATCAAATTATAAGCTCTACCTTGAGAAATGTAATCTACCCATGTCGATGGATTATGAGAAGGGTAATACCCTTCAGTATGTAGAGCAGTCGATACCCTACTCAATAGTGAGGTATTACTACTCATAAACGGTCCTATAGGGAAAAAGTACGTCGTCCCATTCAAAACAAAGGCATTATTCTCATCTATCCCAATTACTGGCGCACCATTATATGGCTTCGTAAATTTCTCCCTTATCCGACTAACCACACTCTGACCACTCTTCAACTCAAATGTAATAACATAATCCCCCATAGGCAATTGAGCATTCCGCAACAAAAACCTCTGCAACGTATCTACCGTCGTACCAACCAACTCCTCACTATATCCTCCACCTACCTTCTCAATCCTGGCACTAACTTGACTCGGACTATACCCAGCCGGAACCTTTGCATATAAATACTGCGCTACCCTTCCATGAAATGGCGCTCGTAATACCTCAAATCCTGCAATAGGTGCCTCCCCTGTAACAGTTATAACAACTGAATCTACCGCTACCGTATTGAGCTTTACCGGCTTACTTACTCCAACTAACTTATAGTAAGACCCTTCCATCTTAACAGTATACACTCCAGGCTTCATAAAATAATGAACCACTGCTACCCCAGACTCAAACGGATTCCCATCCGAAGTGTCTATATACATCCTATAACCATCTCCAAAATCCCACTCAAATTCAAGCGTATCCGAAATTGTCCTCGCATAATATATCGCATCAAAATACACTTCCTCTCCTACTTCTACAGTGGTGCCTGGAAATACAGTAAGATGCGTCTGGCTTAAAACTGCAAAAGACAAAAGTATCGTTGTCCAAACAATTAATAATATCTTTTTCATAACAACCCTCCATTATCTTAAATTACCTACTACTTTATTAACACCATCTTTCTCACAAATGCATTATCACCTACCATCAACTTGTAAAAATATACCCCACTCGACAACTTACTACCATCAAACTCTACCTCATACTTACCCGCCTGCTTTACCTCATCTACTAACTTAGCTACCTCACGACCTAGTATATCATATACCTTCAACAATACCCTACCCTGACTCGGTATCTCATACTGTATCCTCGTCACAGGATTAAACGGATTCGGATAATTCTGATATAACTCAAATCTCATTGGTTGTTGGTCATCCTGATCTACCGAATCTCTCAACCTTAATACCTGAACCTCATTTGAAATTATGCTCGTTACACCACTTGCCGTATATGCACGAACTGCATACGTATAATCTCTATCCGACAATATTCCACTATCTTCATAACTCGTCCCACTTGTACTACCTACCACCTCTCCATTCCGTATTATATGATACCCACTTACTCCAGATGAAGAACTCGCTAACCAACTTAATCCAACTCTCCCCTTCTCCCTGTCAACATACGTCACCTTCAACTCCTCAGGTGGATTAATAAATGTATACGTAGGTATCTCCGTGCCTTCCATTAAATAAACAGGGTAAGGACCTATAGGTATCTCCAACTGCCCATTCTGCGGCTTTATAATTGCAGTATTCCCAAACATGTCCACTAATAGATAATCCCCATTAGGATTACTCGCAGGAAAATTTATCGCCATCGGCAACTCTGCATTCCATGCCATTAAAACCGTCTTAGAGTTAGGATCATTCTCGTTTGCCTTCATCCAATACGCATATAACCCCTTCTCTCCATCACTCAGCGCTCCAATTATCTTCGGCGCTGGCAGTACCTTGTAAAAATTTCTTACCGCATGTGCTACCTCATACCAACCTCGATATACTAATTTACCATGCTCTGTTATTGTATAAAAGAATCCTGAATTAGAACCATCTCCATCCGATACAAACATAATATGAACATGGTCAATTCCTAAACGCAATGCAAGTGCGTATAACCTGACAACATATGCTGCCTGCTGTCGTTCTAAAACAGGATATGGCCTACCCGTTGGCGGATTTAACCCATTATACCTTGACCAACCTATCTCTGTAAACCATACAGGCTTATCCGAAACCCCATATTTTGCCATTAAATCTCTAAGAGTTTTTGTCATATTAATCACTGACTTCCTGTAAGCAACTTGACCGGTAACTGAATCAATCATAACATTCTCAACATCCGGTGGCCCACCTACATAAGGGTGAAAAGAAACAATATCATAGTAATCTCTGGGATTTCCACCATACTTAATTATCGCATCATTTACAAGCGAGAAAAAGCCAGTACCAACCAAAGACATCGCAACTACTTTCACATCGTTCCACTCAGGCTTAGAACGAATATGACGATAAACCGCCATCAACATCCGAGCATACAAATCCGCCTTTCCCTCTTCATTTAATGCATTCCAATAATCTCTACCCAACATATAGTAAAGCGCTGGTTCATTCCATACCTCCCAATATATCACCGGTTCATATGGTACATCCGGATTTTCTTTGAAGAACGAACCATTCGGTCCAAATGTACCTATCATCCTATCCACAAAAGCCAACACACTATCAATCCATTGTTCATCCGAACTAAACTCCCCAGTCTGATATCTTTGCTTTGCTAATAAAGTATAGAGTACTTTCATCTTTAAATTACGCATCGAGAGAGCCATATTTTTTATCTCATCATGCCTCGGCATCGTATTATAGTAACTACCAACCCTGACTGTTTTTATTCCCACTGAATCTATATCCTCAATAGTCCGATGACTGGATGGTGGATCCTGCCATATAGTATGCCAGGTAAATAATCCACCTTGTCTAACATCATAATGTGGCCTATTTAATATCTCTGATAACGGCGGAAGATACTGAGTATAACTTAAATCAATTTTCCAGTGAGCTAACGTATCCTTCACTTGCTCAATCAAATTCGGAAAATTACCTTGCACAACTTTAATCCCATCCGAAGATACAACCGTCGACTGCAAACCTGAACTATTCTCAGCCTTAACCGAAAAATAATATGTCATTCCAACCGTTAAATTCAGCCCCCTATAAAATACACTCGTATTAACAGAATTGCTTGTCCAATCTACTACATTACTCCCACCTGGACTTGTCCCTATAGCATAATAATACTTCGTTATCTTCGAATCAGGATCACTCGCATTACCCCAACTCGCACTAAGGGATGTCTGTGATATAGTGCTATCCATATCCGCATTCAACCCATCATATACATAACCTACAGGCAATGGTGGTGTCGCATCTAATCCAGTCCCATCGTATAAAGCCCTAACGTCACTCGCACTTAAAGCCCTAGTATAAATCCGAACCTCATCATAATAACCATACATGGCAAAGTTCGATGTGTCTGTCGACCCTACCGTTATACTATACTTCTTACCGTCATAGTACAAATCCTCTTTCAAAGTCGTGTCCACCTTGTCAAGATTACCATTTATATATATTTTGATTTCTCCACTCTTATATGTCACTACAATATGATTCCACACACTATCCTGTATACTCGTATTCGCTGTCACATAAACTCCATTATTTATACCCCTTATAAATGCCTTTATCTTCTTTCCCTTGGTTACATTAATAAAAAATGGCCTACCATATTTATTCCTCGATACAAGCCATTCATCTCCACTTCCGTTAGGTCCTTTTCTGTATATCCAAAAACTTACACTCAGCTCTTTAGGTATCTCTAAATTCTGTTCCTTTGTCCCCATATAACCTATACCATTTTCTATCGACAACGCTTTACCAAATTTCCCTTGCCCTGTCCATCCTGCATTTCTCAAAACTCCATGCATATGATAACCAGATACATCCCTCGCTATCGTGTCTGTCCCCTCATCAAACTTCCAGTAGACTATCAAATCTGAAGATATATCCACTATACCCTGTCCATTCAAATATAAACCCATAGTAATAAACACAAACAAAAAATATTTAAAATACCTCATATCATACCTCCATAATTTATAAACTTTATGAATAAACCGTTTCACAATCTAATTATCAGAATTAGAATATCTGCATTTTAGCCTTCATCAGGAAGATAAATAACTTTCATTTCACCAAATTCATCTTCCTTACAGATATATAATCTCCACCTATCAGCCTATAAAAATATATCCCCGAAGATAATCCCCTACCATCAAATTGAACCTCATACATGCCAGGCCACTTCACCTCATCCACCAACGTCTCTACCTCTAACAACGTCTTTTTCATATTTAACCTCCCTAATCTCGCTTAATTAATCTCGCTTAATTAAAATTTTATATTTTAAATTATTCTTGTCAAGGTTTTCCCGTAAAAATTCATAAGAGTTAAGCTCACTTAAAAAGATAAAAACAAAATAGTTCCAGGGAAAAATTATAGACTTATTCTAAACTTTGATTTTCTAAAATCTTATAGATAGAATACAAATTAAAACATACTTTTATTAAATTTTAATAATAAAGAGTTGACTTTTTTGTTTGTTTTATTATAATGAAAATGAAAAAGTTAAATAGCTTTTTAAAAAGAACCTCACTTGGTAAAGAGGGAGGAGTATTTTTGTTATTTTCATTGTAAATTAGATAAATATGAAGTGGGCTTATATAGAAAATATAGCAAATTTTGTTGGAGAACAAGTAGAAATTAGAGGTTGGGTTTACCATAAAAGATCAAAAGGAGGAGTTAGATTTCTACTTGTTAGAGATGGAACGGGGATAATTCAAGGTGTTGCTACTGAAAGAGACACCGATCCCAAGAGTTTTTATCTTTTAGATAATCTAAATCAGGAAAGTTCGGTGATAGTAAGAGGCAAAGTAAGAGAAGACAAAAGAGCTCCAATGGGCTACGAAATTTCTATAGATTCTATTGAGCTTGTAGCAGATAGCAAGGATTATCCAATCACTCCGAAATCTCATGGGGTAGATTTTCTACTCCAAAACCGACATATTTGGATTAGGTCAAAACGGCAATGGGCTATATTAAGGATAAGAGCAGAAGTGATGAAAGCCATTGAGGATTTTCTATGGGGAAAAGGTTTTATGAGATTTGATGCCCCCATTTTCACTCCTTCTGCCTGCGAAGGAACAACAACTCTTTTTGAAGTGAATTATTTTGGAGAACCAGTTTATCTTTCGCAAAGTGGTCAACTTTATTGTGAAGCTACTGCTGCCTCATTTGGAAAAGTTTATTGCTTCGGCCCTTGTTTTAGAGCAGAAAAGTCTAAAACAAGGCGGCACCTAACAGAATTCTGGCAAGTGGAACCTGAGATTGCCTTTGCTAACCTTCAAGATGCAATAGAACTTGCCAGTGAGATGATTGAATATATTGTCATAAGAGTCTTAGAGAATCGGAGAAGAGAGTTAGAAATACTTGAAAGAAACATTACCCCCCTTGAATCAATTAAAGTTCCTTTCCCAAAAATTAGATATGAAGAAGCTGTTAAGAAAGTAAATGAGTTGGGTGAACCAATGCAATTTGGAGAAGACTTTGGAGCTCCACATGAAACTATTCTTGGGAAAAGTGTAAATGCACCTTTAATAGTGACGCATTATCCTAAGGAATTAAAAGCTTTTTATATGAGAAAGGAAGAAGGAAATGAAGGGGCAACTCTTTCTTTTGACATCCTTGCTCCGGAAGGATATGGAGAAATTGTAGGAGGAGGAGAAAGGGAATTTGATGAAGAAAAGATAAAAAAAGAAATAAAAGAAAGAAGCTTACCAGAGGAAGCTTTTAAATGGTATATTGATCTAAGAAAATATGGATCTGTCCCACATGCAGGATTTGGACTTGGAATCGAAAGAACAGTTGCTTGGATTTCTGGGACAAGCCATGTTCGTGAAACAATTCCTTTCCCAAGAACTTTGGGAAGGGTGAACCCTTAAAAGGAGGAATTTATGCTTTTTTATTTAATTTTTTCGGTCCTTCTTAATATTGACGGAGAAAACTATTGCAAAATATATAGAAGTTCAAATGAAGTGGATCTTTTCTTTATTGAAAAAGGATTTTTTACTCCAACCCTTGGGCTTGGAATTATCGGAGCTGATCTAAACCCCGCAACTCTGGGAAAAGCTCCAAACACTCAATTTATTGGTGCTATTTCAATATTTGGGAAAACAAAAATAGATTTGGAGAAACTTTCCTTTGAAGTTGAGAGAGAAGATGAAACTAAGGAAAAAGTAGAGGTCATTAATAGAAATGAGTTGTATGGAGAGTATTCTACTTTAGGAGGAATTAACTTCTTGGGTTTTGCAAAAAAATTCGGAATGGTAGGTATTGGAGTTTCTTATGGAGCAGGTTATAGAGTCGGAGGAAGAATCAGTTTAAGCGGAAGCTTATATGGAAATTTCCATCTAGATGAGCCTTTAAAACTAACTCATGAAGACATCTCAGAAATTGAATATGGAGATACAGTAAAAGTTAATCCTTTATTTAAAGGAGCTTTTTACTTCGATAATCCAATTCCTTTAAGAGTTGAATACTCTGATTTCCCAATTTTTCTTGGGACAGGAATTAATATTGGACCCCTGGGTTTAGGAGTAGGTCTTAAACTTCAAAATTGTAAACTTGTAGGAGAAGGGAATTTCTCAGCTCGTATTGATAGTTTAGTGTGTGAGGTAAACGACACCACTGTAACAGATGATGATGGAGACACTTGGATTGTAAGAGACTTTTCTGCTGCCTTGGATCTTAAAGATGATCTTTTCAGAGGAGAAATTCACTCTTCAGGATTCTCTGCAACTCATCCTGTTTTTACTCTTGGGATGTTATTCACCCCTCCCATTTTAAAACTTTCTTTCGGATTTGACTTTGGTGCAAATTATGAGTTAAAGGGTCCTTATAGCTGGAGTTTCTCAAGAATTTCAGAGCTACCCGAAGACTTTGTAAGCGTTGACTCAACAAATTTAACCATCATTCAAGACTCTCTTGTTACGGGAAGAGCAATTATTAGAATTGATAGTATGATCCGAGAGGAAAATTCTGAATCTGGTGAAGATTATACTTTACAATTTAGTGGTTCAAGTTTTAATTTTGGAGCTTTACTTGATCTACCCGTAAAATTAGGTTTTAATGGTAGACTTACATTTCCTGCGGATTACACTTTAAGCAAAATAGGAACTTGCCTTTACTTTGGAATACCTGTTCCTCTTATTGATATAGATTTTGGTCTTGCGGCAGATGCGGTTATTGTTGGAGGTAAAAAAACAGAAGAGTTAAATTGGGTAATTATTCCCACAGCAGAATTAGGCCTAACATTTAGTTACGAAAGAGATTACCTAAAGTTTTATTTACCAATTAAGTATGATATTACTCACCTTGCACTTTCTATTATGACAAATATAATCCAGGATGAGTTAAAAGATGAAGAAGATGTAAATCTTGAGTTAAATAGAAGCTCAAGCGTATTTAATAATCTTGCTTTTGGTTTTAGTTTTATGGTAAAAATATAAAAAGTTTAAAAAGGAGGTTTTTTAAAATGGCAGTTCGAGTTGGTATAAATGGTTTTGGAAGAATTGGGAGGTGTGTTCTTAGAGAAGCGATTAATAGAAAAGACATAAAGATTGTTGGAATAAATGATATTGCAGATCTCGGAGATTTAGCCTATCTCTTCAAATATGACTCGGTTCACAGAAAATTTAATGGAGAGATTAAGGTAGATGGAAGCACCCTTATTGTTAATGGTAAAAAGGTCCCATTCACTCAGGTAAAAGAACCAGAAGAAATTCCATGGAAAAAGTTAGGTGCAGATATTGTAATGGAGGCAACTGGAGTATTTAGAAGTAAAGAACTTGCGGAAAAGCATATTAAAGCAGGAGCCAAAAAGGTTATTGTTTCAGCACCCTTTAAGGGAGAAGGAGATTTTACGATTGTATATGGAGTCAATCACAAAAAATATGATCCTAAAAAACATCACATTGTTTCAAACGCTTCTTGCACAACAAACTGCTTTGCTCCTGTTGTAAAAGTTTTGCATGAAACTTTCGAAATAGAATATGGTCTTATGAGCACAGCTCACGCTTATACCTCCTCTCAAAAAGTTCTTGATTTACCAGCAAAAGATTGGCGTAGAGGTAGGGCTGCCTCTCTTTCTATTATTCCAACAACGACAGGAGCAGCAAAGGCAACGACAGAGGTTTTCCCAGAATTAAAAGGAAAGTTAGATGCGATTGCTCTGAGAGTCCCTGTGCCTGATGGCGCAGTTGTTGACTTTGTTTGTAAAGTCAAAAAGGAAGCTTCTGTAGAATCTGTAAATGCAGCTTTTAAGAAATATGCTAAAGGCGAACTTAAGGGAATTCTTGAGTATGCAGAAGATCCAATTGTCTCTATGGATATTATTGGCAATCCTCATTCCGCAATTTTTGATCCTGAGTACACTAGAGTGATTGAAGGAACTCTCGTGAAAGTGCTTGCTTGGTATGATAACGAATGGGCATTTTCTATGAGAATGATAGATGTAGCAATAATGATGGGGAAGTCCTTATGATTAATAAAGTTCCTTTAATTAAAGACCTTAACGTAAAAAACAAAAGAGTCCTTTGTCGCTTTGATTTTAATGTTCCAATATCAGAAGGAAAAATAGAGGATGATACAAGGCTTAGAGCAAGCTTACCCACAATTCGTTATTTAATGGAGAATGGAGCTATTACAATTATGATGTCTCATCTTGGAAGACCAAAAGGGAAGGTTGTAAAAGAGCTATCTCTTATGCCTATAGCTAAGCGACTTTCAGAGCTATTAGGAAAAGAAGTCCAGTTTATAGAAAAAACTGTAGGTCCTGAGGTAGAAAAAAAGGTAAGCTCTCTTAAAAGTGGAGACTTACTTCTACTAGAAAACACAAGATTCCATCCGGAAGAAGAAAAAAACGATAAAGAATTCTCAAGACTCCTTGGTAATCTTGGGGATGTTTATGTAAATGATGCATTTGCTACAGCTCACAGAGCCCACGCTTCTACTTATGGAGTTGCCGAATTTATAAAAGAAAAAGCTATTGGATTCTTGATGTTAGAAGAGATAAAGAATCTTTCAAAACTTCTTGAAAATCCAGAATCACCATTCACGGTAGTGCTTGGAGGAGTAAAATTAGAAACAAAAATCCCTGTAATAAAAAATCTGGCTCCTCTTGCAGATAATATCTTAATTGGGGGTGCAATGTGCTTTAGCTTTATTCATTTTAAAGGCGGAAATGTGGGTGATTCTCCTATTGAAAAAGAGTTGCTTAAAGATGTTGAAGAGGCTATTAAAATTATAGAAAAAGAAAAGAAAAACTTCCTTCTTCCTGAAGACGTAGTGGTTATAGACTACACTAAGGATATAAAAAGTATTCCTCCTGATGTAAAATGGAACGTTGTTTCTTCTTTTGATATTCCAAAAGGAAAAATGGGAGTTGACATAGGAGAAAAGACTATAGGAATCTACAAGAAAATAATCGCAAGCTCTAAAACCCTTTTCTGGAATGGACCTCTTGGAGTGTTTGAAAAACCTCCCTTTGATAAAGGAACTTGGGAAATCGCAAAAGAAATTGGTAAACTTACAGAAAAAGGAGGTTTCACTGTGGTAGGGGGCGGAGATACTGACAAAGTCTTCGAAGGAACAGAGATCTCAGTTACTCATCTTTCTACAGGAGGAGGAGCTTCTCTTGAATTTGTAGGAGGAAAGGAATTACCTGGAATAAAGATAATTGCAGGATAGGGGTTTGAAATGAGAAAAATGCTTATTGGCGGAAATTGGAAAATGTATAATGGAGTAAAGGAAACGGCTAATTTTGCGAAAGAGATTAAGGAGAAAAAGTTCTCAGCAAACGGAGTGGATGTTTTTGTAGCTCCACCCTTTACCTCCATCCCGGAAGCAATAAGGAGCTTTAAGGATACTGGAATTTCTATTGGTGCTCAAAATCTTTTCTGGGAAGATAAAGGAGCCTATACAGGCGAAATATCCCCTCTTTTCCTTAAAGAGCTTGGAGTGGAATGGGTAATAATAGGACATTCTGAAAGGAGAACATATTTCGGAGAAACAAATGCAACTGTTAGAAAGAAAGTTGAAAAGGCTTTAAAAGAAGGGTTAAAGGTTGTTCTTTGTATAGGAGAAACAGAAAGAGAGAGAGATGAAGGTAAAACGAAGGAAATTCTAAACATCCAGATAGAAGAAGCATTGTTAGGAATTGAATACATTCCAGAAAATCTTGCAATTGCCTATGAGCCTGTCTGGGCAATTGGGAGCGGAAAAACTCCCCATCCTGAAGAGGCAGAGGAGATGCATTCTCTTATAAGAGAAAAGTTAGGAAATAAAGGTGAGAAAGTTAGAATCATCTATGGAGGCTCTGTTAAAACACACAATATACGAGAATTTATCTCTAAAAAAAACATCGATGGAGCTTTAATTGGAGGCGCTTCACTCGAAGTTAATGGTTTTATAGAAATGGTAAACATAGCAAAGGAGATTAGATGTTAGGTTTTCTTATAACTCTCCACGTTTTTTTTGCAGTGCTTTTAATTTTAGTTATTCTTATGCAACAATCTCATGGAGCTGGTATGAGCTCTGTTTTTGGAGGAGGAGGAAGTGGATCCCTCTTCGGAGGAAGAGGTGCTTCTATTTTCCTAAGAAAAGTAACGATTGTTCTGGCAGCTTTATTTTTCCTTACTTCCACAACAATAGCAATAAGAATTCCGCGAGTTACCAAAACTGAAGGAGGAAAAATAGAAAAAAAGCTAAGAAAAGGACTCTCAGAAGAAAAAGTAGAATTTCCACTAGAAGAAATCCCAGAAACTCCAGTAGAACCCAAGGATTCTGAATAAGATAAGAAAGGAGGTTTAGATGTTTGCAGTCTTTGAAGCTAAAGGATTTCAATATATTGGAAATAAAGGAGATAAACTAAAGATCCCTCGTTTAAATAACAAAATTGGGGAAACTGTAACTTTTGATAAAGTTCTCCTATTAAAAAATGGGGATCTAAAAATTGGACAACCTTATGTTGAAGGAGCTTCTGTGGTTGCAGAGGTTGTTTCTCATGGAAAATATGATAAAATATTGGTGTTTAAATTCAAAAGAAGGAATAGATATAGAAGAAAAAGAGGACATACCCAAACTTATACAGAAATAGAAATAAAGGATATTCTACTTGGAAAGCCAAAAGAGGAGACGATAGTGAGTGAACCTATAGAAGAAGCAAAAGAAATTGAAAAAATAGAAATGAAAGAGAAAAAAGAAAAGAAAGCCAAAGGGAAAAAAGAAAAAACAAAAACAACAAAGAAAACCTCTACAAAAACCACAAAAAAAGGAAAAACAACGAAGAAAAAATAAAGGAGGTTCATAAATGGCACATAAAAAGGGCGTTGGTTCTTCACATAATGGTAGGGATTCAAATCCAAAATATCTTGGTGTTAAACGATTTGAGGGAGAAAGAGTAGAAGCAGGATCCATCTTAATCCGCCAAAGAGGAACAAAATATCATCCTGGCTGGAATGTTGGAATGGGAGGAGATAACACCCTTTTTGCTTTAAAATCTGGTAGAGTAGAATTCGGAAGACGCCACGGTAAAAAGGTTATAAATGTAATTTCAGAGTAAAATAAAAATAAAATCTCTGAAGAATTAATTAAATTTTATTGTTTTTTCTAATATGTTAACTATAACCTTACTGTTTCAAATTATCGAAGCTTTTGAATTTATAAATCCTCAAAAAGTAGAGAAAGGGATGAAGGGAATTGCCCTAAGTTCTTTTGGGGGAAAGAAAATAGACACTCTTGAAGTTGAAATTTTAGGCAAGATTCCTGGAGAGGCTGGAAGTGGTGAAATGATTATTGCAAAATTAAAAGGAAAAATTGTAGAAGAAGCAGGAATTGTAGCAGGTATGAGTGGAAGTCCTGTTTATATAGAAGGGAAACTCTTAGGAGCAATTGCTTCTGGATGGGCATTCTCAAAAGAACCAATTTGTGGAATTACTCCTTTTACGGAAATGAAAAAAATGACTATAAAAAAAACACTTGGCTCTTCAACTTTCTCTCCTATAAAACCCATTCTTACTGTTTATGGATTCCCTGCTTCCTCTCTTCCCTTCCTGGATTCTTTGCCTTTTAATTTTTCTATCTCTCAACCATTTAGTGGAGGTAAAACAAAAGTCGCTAATTTAACTCCAGGAGGTGTGTGCGGAATCACTATTGTTTCAGGCGACGGGAATATCTCTGCAATAGGAACAATAACTGAAATAGTGGGAGATACAATCTTTGCTTTTGGACACTCAGCTTATGGGGTTGGTTTTACTGAACTTCCATTCTGTGGAGGAGAAGTTTTAAGTTATCTACCCTCTTATTATCGTTCTTTCAATTTTGCTATACCAGGGGAGATAATTGGAAAAGTAATCTTTGATGGTAATTCGGGAATAAAAGCTATAATTGGAGAAACACCCCCTATGATTGATTACAAGATCAAATTCGGAGAAATTCAAAAGAAATATAAAGTCGCATCCGAAAAGAGTATTTTCCCTCTCGTTTCTCCTTTTATTCTCCTTTCAAACTGGATTGAAAATAAAGGATTATTTGGAGATGCCACCACTTTAGGAAATTTCAAAATTTGGACTTCTAAAGGAGATATTAAAGTTCCTTTTGCTATTAGCGGGACTCAAGTCCAATATGATTTATATAAGTTTTCAAGGGAAATTTTTCTACAAATTCAAGAGAATAATCTTGAAAATGTTAAAATTGATTCTATTTTAGTAGACCTTTCTATTTTCCCCGAAATAAAAGAATACATCATAAAAGATCTTCTTATTAAAAAGAAAAATTTCAAATTAGGAGACACAATTAATTTAAGCGTGAGACTAACGAGGTTTCGCAAATCAGATACAACAGTTAACTTTAGCTTCATAGCTCCAGACGCTCCTTCGGATCTTTTAATTAAAGTTTCTGGAAGAAATGAATATTTATATTATGAATTAGAAAGAGCTCCTTTAAATTTTCAGTTTAACTCCTTCTCAAAATGGAGAGAATTTATAAATTCACTTCCTGCTCCAGATGAACTAATTCTCTGTTTCTATAAAAAAGGAGTTTCTTTAAATACAGAGGCAGGAGAATTTAAAAGCCTTCCGCCTAGTTTAAGAAATATAATGGAAAAAAGAAAAAGAGTTACCCAAAGTGAAATGTATTTAATTAAAGAAGAAAAAATAAAATTTGACGGACCTCTTGAAGGAGAAAGCTCCCTCTCAATAGAAATTAGGAGGTAAAATGTTTCTTTCTTTAATCTCTATGGCTTATCTATGGATTTACGAAGGAGATTCCCTTTATAAAGGTATTCCAAAAGGCACAGTTATTTCCAGAGACTCTATATATCTTGGAAAGGAAATAGATACATTACCTTGGGAAAGCAGCGGATTTATATCAAGCATAGTAAAGATAGACAAAGATCTCTATTTAGGTATATCTGATCTTGGAATGGTTGTCAGAATTTCTGAGACCGGGAAAAAAGACACAATTTTGAATAGAGAAGGAGCAATGATTTCTCTTTCAGGGAAAGGCAATACTCTAATCGTTGGGCTTTCTCCTTTAGGAAAGACTTTTTTTATAAAAGGTTCTAAAATAATAGACTCATTGTCAATTCCAGCAGAAAACGTTTTTTCTATCTCTGATTTTAAAGGAAAGCTTCTATTTGGAACAGGCCCCTTTGGCAAAGTCTTCAAATTGGAGAATAGAAATTTCAAGGAGGTTTTCAAAGTAGAGGCAACCTCTGTTACAAAAATATTCAAAAAGGGAGATGAATTATTCCTTGGAACTGCAAATCCTGGAGTTATATATAAATTAGAGAAAGATTCTATCTTGAAGGTCTATTATGATCCCCAGCTTGAGGAAATAAACGGACTTGGATTTATAGGAGAAACTTTATGTGTTTCAGGCCTTTCCCAAACAGAAAAAGAAAACATAGGGGAAATAAAGTTTTTTATTAATAATATGGAATACGAAGTCTACAAAGGAACTCCCATATTGTGTGGAGAAGAATCTGGGGGAACCTTTTATGCTGGAGAAGGAGAAGATGGACAAATCGGAGAGTTCCATAAAGATGATCTTAAAATAATTTTAGATTTGGAAGAATCAAGGATCACAACTCTTAAAAGTATTGATGGGGAACTTTGGATTGGAACTGGATATCCTGCCAAAGTTTATAAAATAAAAAACAAGATGGTAAAAGAAGGAGAGTATATTTCTTCGGTGTTTAAAGGAGGATATCCTGTCGTATGGGGAAATTTAAACTATGAAGGAAAAGGAGATATTAGCTTTTTCATAAGAGGGGGAAATAAAAAAGAAGTTGATTCCTCTTGGAGTAAATGGGAAAAAATTGAAAATAGTATTTCAATAAAAACCCCTTTTATTCAGTGGAAAGCAGTTTTAAAAAGGAAGAGTTCAAGCTTAAAGAAAGTTCAAATTTCTTATGGTAAACAGAACTCCCCTCCCCAAATAGAAAAATTAACTGCCCTTCCACCTAGAGTTGGAAGCGGGAGAGGAACCGAAAACTTTCCCTTTGGGGGGTCAAATATCTCACAGGAAGAAAAAGAGCGCCTTAGAAAAATGGGTTTTTTTATCCCAGAAGAGGCTTTTTTCATTCCAGAAGGGCTTCTCTGTTTTTATTGGGAGGCAAGAGATCCTGAACAAGATCGTCTGTTATTTGATCTTTATATCTCTTCTGATTCCAAAACATGGGAGAAAATAAAAGAGGACTTAACCAATAACAGTTATTTTATAAACATCTCTGCTTATCCTGATGGGAATTATTATGTTAAATTAGTTGCAAAGGACAATATAGATCAAACTCAACCCCTTAAAGCAGAAAAAATCACCTCTTTTTTGGTCGATCAAACCCCACCAGAGATAAAAGAAATAGAAAAAAAATATATTGGAGATAGTGTGGTAGTTTCAGGAATTATTTCTGACGAACTTTCTCCAATAATTGGTGCTAAATACACTACAAAAATCACACAGGAATATCACTGGAAAAATGCTAAAGCTTTGGATGGACTTTTTGATGAAATGAAAGAAAAATTCCAATTCAAAGTTCATAAAAAAGAGGAAAATATTGCAATTAGAGGCCTGGATAAAAGCGGTAACGTGAAAGTTATAAGAATAAAAATTTAAATATTTTTACTTTATTTGTCTCAATAATTCTTTAGCTTCTTTTATTTCATATAAATTAAATCTTCTTATATCCCGAGAATTTTTAAGAGATAATAACTTATAAAGAGTTTCTTTCGCTTTTGAGCTATCCCCTATCTCTTTATAAGTTTCTGCAAGGCTTATATAACTAGCTGTATAAAGAGAATCCTTTTCAATGGCCAATTTAAACTCATCTAAAGCCTTATTTTTATCGCCCCCAAAAATTTCTGGCAGAGATTTATAAATTTCTCCAATAATTATATGAGCTCCTGGATGATCAGGCTTAAGCTCTATTATTCTCTCTGCTTCTTTTTTAAGATCTCCAATCATAAAAAGGGAATGTAAAACACCATTCAACTTACCAATGGCTCCCTTATTTATAGCAAACCAAAAATGGGCCTCTGGATTATTTGGATTGTTTTTAATTGCAAGCCTTGCAAACTCTTCCCCTTTTTTATACCATTCTTTTTTTCTTGAAATTTCCTTAAGAGCGTATCCTCTCTCAAAACAAAAATGAGCTTTCCTCCATAAGATTTCATCCACTAATATTTTTGAATTCAACAAAAGAGAATCAACAATCTTCTCTGCTTTATCAAAAAGAGCTTCATCTTTATAACTCTCCAAATATAAAGAGTCTGATTTTAATAGTTCTCTCTTTACATAACTTGTATCCTTTAGCATAAAAGCTAAAAAAATTACCCACATTTTAAAACACAATATTTATTTTACATTAAACCAGACAAAGCTAACTTAAATTTCTTCCTCCTCTTCGATCCTCTCAAAATCCTCTTTGGAAGCTCCGCAAACAGGACAAACCCAATCTAAAGGGAGACTTCTAAATGGTGTTCCAGGGGCAACCCCATTTTCAGGATCTCCTTCTACTGGATCATAAATATACCCACAGATTGTACATTCGTATCTATCCATTCCTCACTCCTTTCTTTTTTTTACAAATGTTGGAGCATTCTCCGGCTCCTTTCCTTTTAGTTCTGAATGATAATAGGAATAAGTAAGGGGAGTATCTTCATTCAAAAAATTTCCCTCAGTAACTTTTCCTATAAAAAGAGAATGCGTCCCAACATCCAACATTTTCTCTACCTCACACTCAAGATAAGCCACAGAAAAATCCTTAACTATTGGAGCTCCATTCTTTCCAATAATGTAATTGACATCTTCAAATTTATTAATATCTCTTCCGCTCTTAAAACCAAACTTCCCTATAAATTTCATATTACAGCTTCTTCCAAGAATAGAGACATTAAAAATTCCGCTATTAAGAATCATCAAATGCGTGAGATTTTTTTTATTAAGACAAATTGCAATCTTAGGTGGCTCTGAAGTCACCTGAAAAACAACATTTGCTATCTGTCCATTAATTTTATCTTGAAATTTTGTGGATATCAAATATACTCCATAGTTTAAAGTATATAAAACCTTCTCATCCATTATTTCCTCGGATTTCATTGTCTAAAAGATAACTCATCATCAACCAACTCATTTCAAAAACTAAAAAGAAATTTAATTTTGTCAAGTCTATATAAAAATTATTGCTTTTTAGAGGGATAATAAACAACTCCTGTATCTGTAAGAATAGAAATAAATGAGTCTTTTCCCTCTACTCTTTTCCCTTTAAATACAGGAACAATTGTTTCCCCAATAATTAAAGAATCTTCAAAAAGAAAACAAAGCTCTTTATTATAAAGACAGATATCTTTAACTTGAGGAATAAATTTTTTTCTTTTCAAGATTCCTTTTTTATCAAAAATATAAATTGTGTCTTTTCCATAAAGAAATAGTGAATCCTTAAAAAGAGCACATCGTTTCATCTCTTTGTGTGATATTATGAAGTTAATTCCGGAACTTAAATCAATTAAATAAGATTTTTCTCCCGCAATAAGAACTCTTTTTTCATCCACATCAATATCAAAACCTCCTATATTAATTTCTCCAATAAGTTCGCCCCATAATGAATACCTCTGACTCTTTTTCTCTGAAATAGAAGTAACCCAGATTGAAAAAGATGATGCAGAAATAGCATTTGGGGCAAACATTGATTCAATGGGAAAACTAAAATCTCCTTTTAAATCTCTTACAATTCTATCTTCCATAGAAAGAAGAAATATCCGCCCCTTTGAATCAACAGTAACATCATACCAATTAAAGCCAAAAGATATGAGAATAAAGAATGTTTTAACCATTCATCCTAAGCGCTCTCCAGATTTTATATGATAACCATTTATAAAAGATATTGCGTCCATTTTATTTCTCCCCTGAAGTTGAAGTTCCAAAACTTCGATTGCTCCTTCTCCACACTTAACAATAATACCCCTTTTCGCTTCAATTATTTCTCCAGGAGAAAAATCATTTTTATAACCTTCTAAGCTTTTAGCTCTAAGAAGTTTTAGACTTTTCCCTCTAAAAATACAAAAAGCCCCTGGAGTATAAGAGAGACCCCTTACTTTACCCTCAACCAAAACAGCTTTCTCTCTCCAATCTATTTTGCATTCCTCTTTCTTTATCTTAGGGGCATAACTTGCTTCACTTTCATTTTGAAGATAGGTTTTAAGCTTCACCCCCCTCTCTATTTCTTTAAGAATATACAATATAGGTTCTCTCGCTTCCTTAAAGAGCCTTGTTTCCAATTCACTTCGCACTTCAAGAGGTTCTATAGGAACTTCTTTTGCCATCACAATTTCTCCTTTATCTACCTCCGGATTCATTAA
Source organism: candidate division WOR-3 bacterium (assembly GCA_039804165.1). Classification (NCBI taxonomy): domain Bacteria; kingdom Pseudomonadati; phylum Caldifarciminota; species Caldifarciminota bacterium. The sequence goes on along the minus strand of JBDRZZ010000006.1, from coordinate 55,193 downwards.
AAAGATGGTAAAACCTGTTTTTTTTTCTCCATTCATCAAGGCTCTTGCCACAGGAGCTGCTCCTCTATACTTGGGCAAAAGAGAAGGGTGTATATTAAGGGGGTATCTTGCGATTTTTATAATATTTTCCTTCAAAATAGCTCCATATGAAGCAAGAACAAAGGTATCAACTTTAGTATCTTTAATCATATTCTCCACCCAAGAAGAATTTGGATTGTCCGTTTCAATAAGATTAAGAGATAAATCTCTAGCAAAAACTCCCACAGGTGTTGGAGTTTTTTTTCTCCCCCTTCCTTTTTCTTTAGGAGCTTTTGTTACAACAAGAGGAACTTCAATCCCTTCCGAGATGAGGGCTTCAAGAATAATTGTAGAAAAAGAGGAACTTCCAAAAAATATTACTTTCACTAATCCTCTTTTTTCAAAACCACTCTTATCATATTTTTCTCAAGCTCAATCTCTGTTTTCTCATCCACTTTCAGCTTAACAGTTGTGTCTTTAATCTGAGTTATCCTCCCATGAATTCCACAAGAAGTAATCACCTTATCTCCTTTCTGTAAAGAGTTAATCATCTCTTTGTGTTTTTTCTGTTGGATCTGTGAGGGCCTTATAAAAAGGAAGTAGAAAATCGCGAAGATAATCACCATAAATAAAAGAGGAGACAGACCATCTCCACAAGCTCCAGGATTTCCCTTTACTCCTTCCTTAGGAGCTGAAGAAAAAAGACACAACATAACTTCAATTACTCTCATCATCAAAACCTCCTTTAAAATTACTTAAAACTTCGTCTCTCCAACCAAAAAAAGTTCCTTGAGTAATTTTCTCTCTTATCTTCTTCATCAATTCCATATAAAATGATATATTATGAAGTGTTGCAAGATACTTTCCAAGAAGTTCCTCTGTATTAAAAAGATGACGAAGATAAGCTTTTGAATAATGAAGGCAGGTGAGACATTTACATCCTTCTGAAATAGGCGCTGAATCATCCTTAAATAGAGAATTTTTAAGATTAATTTTACCTTCCCAAGTGTAAACGGTCCCTGTCCTTGCATTTCTTGTTGGTATCACACAGTCAAAAAGGTCAACCCCTTCGCCAACAGCCCACAAAATATCCTCCACCTTTCCCACACCCATTACATATCTTGGTTTCTCCTCAGGCAAAATAGGAACTGTAGCACTAATCACTTCCCTTGTCTGCTCCTCCGCTTCCCCAACGACAAGCCCTCCAATAGCATAACCATCAAAATCAAGTTCTCTTAAAAAATAAGCGGCTTCTTTCCTCAAATCAAGATATGTAGAACCTTGAACAATTCCAAAAAGAAGAGCTTGAGAATCAAGAGTTCTAAAATGAAAAAGAGATTTTTCTGCCCATCTATTAGTTCTCTCCATTGCTTCCTTTGCATAACCTCTTCCTATCGGATATCCAACGCACTCGTCCAAAGGTAATAAGAGATCCGCTCCAAATTTAACCTCTAAATCAATAACCTTCTCAGGAGTAAATCTAAGAGTTGTCCCATCCACAAAAGAAGAAAAAAGAATTCCATCTTCTTGAATCTTTATCTTGGGCGATAGGGAATAAATTTGAAATCCTCCTGAGTCAATAGCAATTGGTCCATCCCATCCTATAAAAGAATGAAGACCTCCCAATTTATCAATTATCTCTTCTCCAGGTCTAATATAAAGATGATAGGTATTTGTAATAAAAATTTGTATCTCTAACTTCTTTATATCCCAAATTGGGAGAGTTTTTATATCTCCCAAAGTCGCAACAGGCATAAAAGCAGGTGTATTTATCTTTCCTCTTTTTGTTTTTATTACACCACACCGGGCAGCTTTATCTTTAGTTTCTACTCTAAAAAGGGCTTTTTCCATAAAATTAAAAAAGAGCGGGCAACGGGATTTGAACCCGCGACCCCGAGCTTGGGAAGCTCGTACTCTTCCAGCTGAGCTATGCCCGCTTAATAAAAAATATTAAAAAATAAAAAAGGAAAGTCAAGAGGTAATTTTTTGAATAATGTTATGATTTTTCCTCTATTACTTTTTTAACAACCTCTAAAAGTTCTTCATATTTATAGGGTTTCCGAACAACTGCTTTAAAACCATATCTTTTATATTCAGCCATTATAGGATCTTCAGCATATCCACTTGACACTATAGCCTTAACTTTTGGGTCAATCTCTTTTAACCTATGAAGAGTAGCTTCTCCTCCAATTCCTCCAGGGATTGTTAAATCTAAAATCACCACATCGAAAGGTTTCCCCTCATTCAATGCTTTTTTATACAGTCTAATTGTCTCAATCCCATCAGAACTATCTTCAACTTCATATCCACCCAACTCTAAGGCTCTAACCGCAGACTTTCTTATAAAGTTCTTATCATCCATTATTAAAACTTTCCCTTTCCCCTTTTGGAGCTCTTTTTCTTCAGGTTCCTCCAAGGTTTCCTTTGTTTTTACCTTAGCAGGTAAATAAACATAAAAAGTGCTCCCTTTCCCCACCTCCGATTCCACAGTTACAAATCCCTCGTGTCTTTTAACTATAGAAAACACTGTTGAAAGGCCAAGGCCACTTCCCTTTTGTTTTGTCGTAAAGAAAGGATCAAATATTCTTGGCAATATATTTTGAGGAATCCCAACCCCCGTATCTTGAACCTCTACCACTACATATTTACCAGAAGGAAGAGGTAAAGAAGAACTCTTTGAAAGTTCTAAATTCTTTCCTCTAATTGTTATGATCCCGCCCTCAGGCATTGCTTGGATTGCATTTAAAATTATGTTGTTAAAAACCTGATTAAGTTGTCCTTTATCTCCACTTACAAACCAAAGCTCTTTTTGAAACTCAAATTTACATTTAACATTAGATCCGCTTGTGACAAAATTTGCAGAGCTCTTTACTAAATCTTCAATGTCTACTTCTCCTTTTACAGGAACACCTCCTTTTGAGAAAGTTAAAAGTTGCTGGGTCAAACTCTTAGCGCTTTGAGCGGCCTTCTCCGATTCTTCTAATATCTCATAAACTTCACTATCAGGGCTTAAATGAAGCTTTGCAAGAGAAATATTCCCAAGAATTCCTGTAAGAAAATTATTAAAGTCGTGAGCAATTCCCCCAGCAAGAATACCAAGAGATTCAAGTCTATCCGCCTTCTCCCTTTCTCTTTCCATATCTCTATACTCTGTGATATCTCTTAGAACACCCATAAAGGATTCTTCTCCCTGATATTTTATCTTTTTTAAAGAAAGTTCACAAAGCCGTATATTCTCATCCTTTGTAATCACATTAACCTCATAAACATCAGGAATTTCTTCTCCTTTTTCTTTCCTCCTCCCCATCTCCTTAATTAAATCTCGTTCCTCTTCTATAATTACATCCCAAATTTCCATCGCATAAAGTTCTTCTTTCTTATATTTAAGGATTTCCGATAAGCGATTATTAACAAAAAGAAATCTCCCATTTCTACAAATAAAAACCCCATCCTTGCTACTTTCTACAAGAATCCTGTATTTTTCCTCTGATTCTCTTAAGGATTCCTCCACCTCTATTTCTTTTGTGATGTCTCGGACCACACCAATAATTCCATAAATCTCTCCTTTTGGATCTCTAAGAGGCAGATACATCTCCGAGGTAAAAATCCTCTTATTATCATTTCTCTTATAAGGAATTTGCGTTTTTTTAACCACCTTTCCTTCCATAGCTTCTCTCATCATCTCATCCACTTTAACATCTTTCAGGTTAGGAAATAACTCCCAAGGTTTCTTCCCACTTTTTAAAACCTCCTCTCTTTTCATCCCTGTAATTCTCTCCATTTCTTTATTCCAATAGGTAAAATTGAAATCTTTATCTAAAACAAGAACTCCTTCCTCCATTGATTCCAAAGTGTTAGACAAAAGTTCGTGTTCTTTTCTTAATTCCTCTTCCTTCTCTTTAAGCTCAGTAATATCCCTACAAATCCCTATAAGACCAATAACATTCCCTTCCTCATCATACCTTGGAACTTTTGAATAAGAAATCCAGTGAACTTTTCCGTTCTCATCAATTCTTTTCCCAATTCCTCCAAAGATAGGTTGTTTATTCCTCATCATTTCCTGTTCTTCTCTAAAATATTTTTCAGCAACTTCTTCTTCAAAAAAAGAAAAATCTGTCTTTCCAATTATTTCTTCTTTAGAAACACCAAGCTTCTTAGCTTTAGAGACGCTAACCTCTAAGAAACGAGAATCTCTGTCTTTAAAAAATATCTCATCAGGTATGTTTTCCAAAAGGGAATCTAATAAATTCTTTCTAAAGAAAAGTTCTTCTTGTGCTTTTTTCTCCTCTGAAATATCTATAATTGATGCCATATATCCATAAATTTCACCATTCACCTCAAAAAGTGGTATAATCCTAAATCTGGCAAAAAATATAGAACCATCTTTTTTTATACTTAAGTGATCCTTGGAATATATTCTTCCCTTTGAAACAAAATCAAAAATCTCTTTCTGAATCTCCATAGCTTCAGGTTCTGCAATTAAAACTTCAAGAGTTTTATCCTTAAGTTCAGAAAAAGAATATCCAAATAAACTCTTAGCAGCTTCATTCATATAATCAATCCGCATCTCTTTATTCATTCTAAAGATTCCATCAGAAGATTGTCTTATAAGATCGGTCAACTTTGCAACTTCCTTTTCCGCTTCCTTTATTTCAGTAACATCTCTTACAAGGATAATAACACTTTCTTCACTACATTTTGCTATTCTTGCCTCCCAATTTTTTAATACTCCTTTTAGCGGGAGTTCATATTCAAACCTAAAAACCTTACCTTTTTTTAGAACCTCTTTTATTCCCTTCATAGCAAGAGAAGCAATTTTCTCTGGAAGCAAATCTTTAATTTTTTTATTTAAGAAATCTCTTGGTTTAGCGTAAAGCAGCTCTTCATTTGGAGCAAAATAAGAAAGAAAAGTCCCATCTTTTTTAACCTGAAACAGAAGATCTGGTAATGCAGAAAGAATCGCCTTATTTCTTTCCTCACTTTCTCTTAGTTTCTCTCGCATCTTCACCTCTTCAGTCACATCTCTTGAAATGCCAAGAGTCCCTATTATATTACCCTCTTTATCGTATCTTGGGATTTTTGTTGTAGAAACCCATGTTACTCGCCCATCAAGATGAGTTTCTTTTTCAATTTTACCAATAATGGGTTTGCCTGTTCTCATAACTTTTTGTTCGTCTTTAAAGGCAGGCTCTGCGTGTTCTTTTGTAAAGTAATCAAAATCTGTTTTACCAATCATTTCCTCAGGACTCTTAGCCTTAACCCATTTTGCGAGCGCCTTACTCACAGCAATAAAACGACTTTTCTTGTCTTTGAAATAAATATTATCCGGAATGTTATCAAGAAGATTGGATAATAATTCATTCTTAATAAAAATATCCTCTTCAAGTTTTTTGGTTTTTTCTTTCAATTCTTCTATTTTTTTCTCCCCAAGATCTTCAAAAATAACAAGAGCTCCAATATAATTGTTTTTTTTATCATACTTTAAAGAAGGTAAAAGACGAACAAATTTCTTTTTCCCTTTCACAGAAATTTCTCCTTCACATATAATAGCCTTTCCTTCTGTCCATTCTCTCAAGGAGTCAGAAAACGAAGGAGAGATAAATTCTTTTAAATTTTTATTCTTAAGAGTTGAAACACCAAAAAGTTTTTTACAAGCTGAATTAAAATAAAGAAATCTTCCTTCTTTATCTAAGAAACAACATGGAATATCAAACTCTTTAATTAATAAGCTATAATCCTTTGCAAATTTCCTCCTTTCCACCATCTGAGTTATCCTTTCTTAAGATTCTACTATTATCTTAAACTTAAATAAGGTCTTTGTCAAGGGTGTTTGTCACTATCTGCTATTATTTTTGATATTAGCTTCAATTATTTTTTTCATTCTCTCTTTAGAGTTATCCCAAGAGTATTTAGAAGCCCACTCCCTTGCCTGCTTTCCCATTTTTAAGATAAACTTCTTATCCTTCAGTAATTTTACAAGAATTTCAGAGAGAGCTTGAGCATCCTCACATCTATATATATATCCACTAAAACCGTCTTTCACTGTCTCTCTCAACCCAGGAGAATCAGGGACAACAGACAAAGTCCCACAGGCTTGAGCTTCGATTGAAGTTAAACCCCACCCTTCTATTGGAGAAGTATTAACAGAGACCCAAGAACCGGAAAGAAGAGAAATCTTTTCTCCCTCTGGAACAAAACCAGTAAAATTAACAACTTTTTCTATTCTTTTCTTAAAAGCTAATTTTTTAAGCCTTGGGAGGTCATCTCCTTCCCCAACTATGAATACTTTGAGTTTAGAGATTTTTCTCAAAACCTCTGGAATAGCTTCAAGCAAAATATCAATCCTTTTATATCTTTTCATCCTATTAAGACAAACAATTGTCGGTTCTTCAGTTTTCTTTTTTTGGGGGAAATATCTATTTAAATCAATCCCATTATATACTATTTCAATATTCTTTTCTGGAATTCCCATCTTAACAAGAACTTCTTTCGAGCTTTCTGAAATAGCTATAATAGGAATATCATCATAAAATTTCGGTATTAGTCTTTCCGCAAAAAAAACATAAGAAGCAAATATTGGATTTGTTTCAGTGTATATTTTTTTACCAAAAAGATGATGGAGAATTGCAATTCTATTTTCAGAAACAAATATTTTGCCGTAAAATGGGATTTTATTTAAATCTTCTATGACAAGATCTATCCTTTCTCTTTTTCTTATTCTCTTATAAGCTCTTGGAACCCAAAAGTTAAAAGTGTTTCTTGAACCAACTCTATAGATCTTAATCCCTTCTAACTCTTCAATACTCTTAGCCCCTTTAAAATGAGTGCAAAGAAGAAAAATATTAAAATCATCCACAAGTCTTTTAAATATTTCATAAAAATGAACTTCCGCTCCTCCTGAAAGAGGGTTAGTCCAATCTTGCCAATTAATAACCAATATTCCAGGTTTTCTTTCACTCTTCTCTTTCAACAATTCCATCTCTTATATAAATTTTTCTTTTACCTCTCTCTGCAACGTACTTCTCATGAGAAACAATGATAATTGTTTTCCCTTCTTCATGGAGACGGGAAAAAATATCTAATATTTCTTCTCCTCTCCGAGAGTCTAAATTACCAGTTGGTTCATCAGCTATTATAATCTCTGGATCATTTGCTAAAGCCCTTGCAATTGCCACTCTCTGACGCTCTCCGCCTGAAAGCTGCTTAGGGAAATGATCTATTCTATCACCAAGCTCAACTCTTTCAAGAAGGGAAATAGCTTTTTCTTTTCTTTCCTTTGGTGGAATTCTATTATATATCATTGGTAAAGAAACATTATACCAGGCAGGAGCTCCCGGCAATAAATAGAAATCTTGAAAAACAAAACCAATAAGATTTTTCCTTATCTCCGCCAACTCATTCTCATCCATTTTAATTACATCCTTTCCTCTTAAGAAATAAGAACCAGAGGTAGGAACATCAAGACACCCAATTAAGTGCATCAAAGTAGATTTCCCAGAACCCGAAGGGCCAATTATTGAAACAAATTCTCCCTTCTTTATCTTAAGATCAATTCCTCTTAGTGCACAAACCTCCACTTCTCCTAGCGAATAAACTTTCGTTACTTTCTTCATCTTAATTAATTCACTCATATCGAAGAGCTTCTACAGGATTTAATTTTGAAGCTTTTCTTGCCGGGAAAAAACCAAAAAAAATCCCAATACTTCCACAAAAACCAAACCCAAGAAATATTGACCAGATAGGTATATAAAAAGGAAGATTTCCTCTACTTAAAACAGAAATTATCTTTGTAATAGAAGCTCCTAAAAAAATACCAATTATTCCACCAATAAGACAAATCACAACTGCCTCCACTAAGAATTGTCCCAAAATTTCAGACGGTTTTGCTCCGATAGCTTTTCTTATTCCAATTTCTCTTGTTCTTTCAGAAACAGAAACAAGCATTATATTCATTATACCAATTCCACCAACAACCAAAGAAATACCTGCAATTGCAATTGAAAAAAGGAACAAAGCTTTTGTTAACTCATTAAACTGTCTTATAAGAGCTTCTGAAGAATTAATTGAAAAATCATCTTCTTCACCCGGCCTTAAATTTCTAACCCTTCTTAAAATCCATCTTATTTCCTCCCTTGCCTCCTCCTCATCTTCTACAGAAATTGCTATTGTAATAGATTTTCTATCTTCTCCTACAAATTCAGCCATTATTGGAAATGGGATTATTGCAATATTATCCATACTCATTCCCATCATTTCTCCTCTTCTCTCTAAGATTCCAATAACATTAAATTGTCTTCCCTGAATCTTTATCTTTTCACCAATTGGGTTTTTGCACTCTGGAAAAAGCGTTTTTACCACATCTTCACCTAAAACACAAACATATCTTTTGTATTTTAAATCGTCACTTGAAAGATATCTTCCAAGCTTTACGTTCTGTTTAATAATATAAACAAAATCTTGAGAAGTTCCCTGGACGTCCACCTCAACAGCTTCCTTTTCTCCCCTTGTTATATTAAAACCTCTTGTAATAAGAGGAGAGACGAACTTAAAAGAAGTTCCATATTCTTTTAATGCATTTAGAGCTTTCAGATCTATATCTTTTCTCTTCCTAATTTTATTCCACTCCTCTCTGCTCATCTTTCCCATAAACCAAGGATATTTATCTACATAAATAACATTTGCACCTAACTGTGAAAAACTCTTCGCAACACTTCTTTTCAAACCAGAGATAATAGACATAACACCTACAACAGTCATAACCCCAATAACAATACCAAGTGTAGTCAGAAATGACCTAAGCTTGTTGGATCTAATAGAGTCAAAAGAGGATCTTAAAATTTCTACAAGAAAACCACTAATCAATAAACCCACCAAACTTCCAAATTACTTATCATTTTTTTCAATCTTTTTATCTTTCCTTTCACTCTCTTCCCAACTAACTTTTTGATTATCCACAAGATTAATCATTGTCTTAAGTGGCCCAGAAACAACAAGGTCGTTTTCTAGAAGTCCTTCTTTAACCTCAACCCACTTCCCTTCTATTATTCCAGTTTTAATTTCCACAAATTTAACAACACCATTTTCTATCTTATAAACCCCACTTTTCTCCTCTTTCGTAACCAAAGCTTGAAGAGGAATACGAAGAACATTTTGTTTCTTTGCTGTAATAATTTCACAATTTGCACTCATACCAGGCAACATCCCGGGATGAAAAGGTATAGAAATTTTCACTTCAAACTCTACAACTCCAAGAGAAGTTTCTTTTGGCATACTTGCCTTATAATAAACGATTCCAATAAATGTGGTGTCTGGGAAAGCATCAATAGAAATCCTTGCGGTATCTCCTATCGAAACTCTCGGAACTTCATTCTCATTAACTTTTGCTACCATCTCCATTTTTTCAAGATCTGAAATGGTTAGGATTATTGAACCAGGATTATTTACAGTTCCGGCAACCACAACCTCTCCCTCCCTTTTATTTATATTCATTATTGTTCCTTTAATAGGGGCTCTAATTGTTGCTCTTTCAAGCATTCTTTTTGCTCTTTTTAGTTCTGCAATTGCATTTTCAAAATTACTCTCAGCAAGCTCTACTTCAGTCGCAATATTCTCATAATTCTCCTTAGAGATTAACCCCTTCTCATATAACTCTTTTTTCCTTCTTAGCTGTTCTTTCTTAAACTCAAGATCTGCTCTTTGGGCATTTAGCCCTGCAAGAGCTCTTCTATAAGCAGCGTATTGCTCCGTAGAATCAAGTTTTACAAGAACCTGCCCTTCTTTCACTTTATCTCCTTCCTCTACATATAACTTAATCACTTCAGCTGTAACTTCTGCGTTTATCTGCCTTTCTTCCTCCGAATGAATCTCTCCAGGAGCAGAGACAATCTCCTCTATTTTACCTCTACTCACTTTTACAACCTCAACCTTAACAACATTTGTTCTTTTTATATTTACAAATATTACAAGAATAAAAAACACGATTATAGAAATCAAAACAATTAATTTTCTCTTATTCTTCATATAATTCTCCCATAAGTTTTCTAAGACTATAAATAGAAAGATACCAATCAAATCTCGCTTCAGTTAAATAATATTGAGCTTTTAGGAGGTCTTCTTCCGCTCCTAAAAGTTCAATTATTGAGGCTTCCCCAAGGCGATACCTCTCAGATGCAGCCTTATAATTCTCTTCTGCAAAACTTAAGGCGGTCTGTGCTAACTCTAATTTCTTTTGGGACTCCTCGTATAAGAGATAATTCTCTTCCACCAATATTCTTAATTCTTTTTCTCTTTCTTTAAGCCTCAAAAAAGCCAAATCCATTATTAATTGGGCTTTTGTAATTTCATTAATTCTGGAAAAACCTGTGAATAAAGGAATAGAAATAGAAAATCCAATAGAATAATTATAATTATCTTTCAAAAAATCTAAATTAGGAAATTCTTTATCTCTATATCTCCATTCTGTTCCAAAAGAAAAAGAAAAAAAATTCTTTGTTGAAACATTCAAAAAATCAATTCTTGCCTTTATAAGTTCAGAAGTAAATTCATTAATAAGTGGGTCTCTTCTCTCGGCCAAATAAAAAATAGAATCCTTTGGCGGAATTACAAAATCAATCTCTGGTTCCTCAAGTAAAACAGAATCTCCTATCCCAAGACCAATAAGCTTTTTCAGTTTCAACAAACTAATTTTCCTATTCTTCTTAGTTTCCATAAATTCCAATTGTGCTTCTAAGTTGTTCACCTTCCCTTGCAAAACTTCCGCAAAAGAAGCTGCTCCAAGTTCTTTTTTTTCCTCAATAAGTTTCAAATTGTTTTCCGTTCGCTCCACAGCTCTCTTTCTACTTTCAAATAGCTTATCAAGTTTAAGAGTATTAAGATATTGCGATATAATCTCGTATATTGCTTGGTCTCTAAGCTCCAAAAAAGAAAAAAATATTGAGCTATTATCATAATGAGAAGAAAAAGCATTAAAAATTTCATTAGGACTCAAATCCCAGTTCATCTCTACACCATAATATCTATTTGTGGAGTCATAAACTTCTACCCCATCAAGAATTAAGTTGTTTTTCTGCCTAAGGTATCCTCCTGAAATTCTTGGGAGAAGTTCTGAATAAAAATAAGCATTATTCTTTTGCTTTATTAGAAATTCTTTTTTTGCCTGTAAATAAAGAGGATTCTCTTTTAATCCCTTTTTGATCGCATCACTGAGAGTTAAATTAATAAGAGAAATTAATAGGATTAATAGAATACTCACATTATCTCTTTCTTTGCAAAAATAACGCTAAATCCAAGAGAGATAATATAAGAAATAACTCCAACCCAAACTCCTTTTTTCTTAGAGACCCCGGAAACTTGGGAAACTCCAAAAGAGATAAGTGTAAATTGCCAAATAGTAAAAGCTTCTATTCCGGAAAAAAGAGCATAAAGTTTGGGATTTTGAGGATTAAAAAAGAGATTAAGCCCTGTAGCAACATTTAAGTCTTTAAGAGTTACTATATTTGGAGTCCCCCGAATAAGAATCGTTATTATGTTTAGTAAGGTTCTTAAAACCTGAGTAATAGAAGAATATGCATAAAGATCAAGAGCTTTAACGAAATCCCAATCTCCTCCAAAAAGGTTACCTAAAAGCCATATAATTAAAGAAAGAATCAAAAATCCAATAAAGCTTGTAATTGGAACCACTATATACTTTATAATTTCTGCTGCTTTAGAGAACTCTTTACTCACTCCAACCTCAGCCATCTTCTCTGCTAAGAGACGATTCACTGCGGGAGAGCTAATCCATAAGAAAAGAAAACTTATAAGGATAACAATAATAAAAGGGATCCACCAATCGTCTTTTTCTTTAATGTGCTCAAACACCTTTTGAGGTTCAATTATTACATTTATAACACTCATCATATATCCTCCTTTATTAATTTTACAAATAATAAAAACTTTTATTCAAATACTTTTTATATTTTTAAAAATTTTTATAAGTTTACTATATAATAGAAAAATTTATTTATATGTCAAGTAAGCAAATATTGACTTTCTCAGAATCCAGATTAATTTTCAGGAAAAAGGAGGAGAGAAAGATGAGAAAAATTGCTTGTTTTTCATTAATAGCTATTTCTTTAATTGGAAAGAGTATTGTTCTAAAAAAAGATTTAGGCTTAGGTATTGTTGCTGGAGATCCTACGGGCATAACAATTAAGACCTGGACAGGTAGCTCCACCAGCGTTTGTGGAGCATCTGGATGGTCTTTTAAAGAAGATTATTTTCAAATAAATTGTGATTTCATTTATCATTTTTTTGATTTGATTAAGGTAGAAAAAGGAGAGCTTCCTTTATATCTTGGAATGGGAGGAAGGATTTTATTTAAGAAAGAAATAGAAATTGGAATTAGGGTCCCAGTTGGACTTACCTACTTATTTGAAGAAGCACCATTTGACTTATTTTTCGAAATTTCTCCTCTTTTAAATCTTTATCCAGAAACAGACTTTGATGCCTCTGCGAGCATTGGAGGAAGGGTCTTCCTTGATTTGTAACTTCATCTAAGAAGCGTCATTTTTATTGAATAAGTCTTTTTAGGTGTTTCCAAACGACAGAAGTAAATCCCAGAAGGTAGATCCACACCATTTTTATCCTTTCCGTTCCATATAATGGTATGAATTCCTGGTTTTCCAACACCACTTACAAGAGATTTAACTAATCTTCCTGAGATATCATATATATTCAAGCTTATCTCTTCAATTTCCTCAAGTTGATAGGAAATAAAAGTTGTATTACCAAATGGGTTTGGGATATTTTGGAAAAGCGTGGTAAGAAACTTTTCTGATTTTCTCTCTTCTATCCCAAATGGAAGACCAAATACTTTTGCTGCTATGTCCCAACCTTTTTGCCATCTTGCATCTTGCCAAACGAAAATTAACGAATTCCCATTTGTTGCGACAGAAGGGTAGAGCTGAGAATTATTTACTCCTTCCATATCGTTATTTACTTTAAAGTTTTCTTCATCAGGGGTTCTCTGAGCTTTATACCTCTGAGCATAGATATTATAAAAAGAATAATAATCATAATCCTCCCAAGTAATTACAAATTCACCGGAAGGCGCAACACTCACTTCTGGAGAAAATCCCCAGTGATTATTCTGACTAACCTTACAATTAGAATCAACAAGAACTCCTGTGGTATCTACTATTTGAAAATAAACACCATAAGAAGAACCGTAATCCTCCCAAGCAACAATAAAATTTCCATCTGGAAGATAAGCTACACAGGGATTAAATTGCCCGGAAGGATCTTCACTTTCATTAATCTTTAAATTTCCATTTATAGGTGTCCCATCCGAACCAAACAATTGAGCATATATATCATAATTTCCGTTTCTATTATCAGCCCAAGCTATTAGAAATTTACCATTGGGAGTCATTGCTATACTCGGTTCTTCTTGGGAAGAAGAACCATCATCTTCATTCACTTTAAAGTTACTGCCTACTTTCATTCCTAATTTATTAATCTTTTGAGCCCAAATATCATTGTCTCCATCACGGTGATCATACCAAGTAACAACAGCATTATTTAGAAAATCAATATCAACCGAAGGACTATAACAATAATAACCACTTACCTCATCTATCCTAAGAGGAGAGCCTACGGTATCTCCAGAAGGACTTACTCTCTGAAGATGAATTTCTCCATAATATCTGTATACGATAACAAAGCTTGAATCTTCAGATAATGCTACATCTGGAGTGTATCCGGGCTCAATATGAATATTTTCCCCAATTGGATTTCCAAGAGGATCAAGTCGCTGGAAATAAACTCCCCAAGGGCTCCGGAAATCTGTCCAAGCGACAACAACACTACCCGAAGAATTCATATCCACAACTGGATACTCTTGATTTGCGGTCCCTTCAATCTCGTTAACCTTTTCCTCTCCAGAAAGAGGAGTCCCATCATTTTTAAAGCTTCTCTTATAAATATCCAAACCACCCTCTTTATCCCTCTCCCATGCTACAACAAATTTGTCTTCACTCATAATAACGCAAGGATTAAGGCTAAAACTATTATCATCTTCAACTATCTTAAAATTATAACCTATTTTACTCCCGCTTTTATCAAAGAGCTGCCCGGAGATGGTTTTACTTCCCTCTCCCCAAACAACAACAAAGTTCCCTTCCTTATCCATTCCACAGGAAGGATGGGAACAAGTAAGAGAGGTGTCATTTATTTTGAAATTAGTATCTATTGGGACACCCGATTGATCAAACCTCTGGCCATAAACGCAATGAGGACTACTCCGCCCATCCTCCCAAACAACAATAAAGTTTCCGGCTGAATCCATTGCACAAGAAGGAGATAGTTGATCATTATCCCCTAAATCTGTGTTTACAAGAAAATTTGAACCTATCGGGTCTCCCTTTTCATTAATAAGTTGTCCATATATGTCCCCTTTAGAGGAATTCCTACAATCTCTCCACACAACAACAAATCTTCCGTTATTGTCTCTTGCTATAAACGGATACATTTGATCGGCAGAAGACCCATCAGTATTCAAAATAATTCGTTGACCTACAGAGTCTCCATTAAATTTAAATCTTTTAAGAAAAACATCATACCCCTTCCCTGAAATATAAGTAGAGCCTACCAAAAATATTCCTGAATCACTTATTGCAAAATCAAAATCATATAAATATCCAAGATAAATTGGATAACCTAAAGCCTCTCCCTCTATAGTTAACCACTGAGCATAACCATATTTATAAATTACAAGTAAGCTATCACCAATATTAGAAACTTTTGGGTCGGTCTCCCAATTGAAAGCATTCATCATTGTGAGCTTAAAATTACCCCAAAGCTTATTCCCTAAAGAATCGTAAAATTGCCCATAGATATTCCTACTCCCATTTCGTTCATCTCCCCAAAAAATTACTTCCTCCCCATTTCCAAAAATTAAAACATCTGGGGAATAGTTATTCCCTCCAACTTCATCATCATTCAGCCTAAAATCATCCTTAATAAGCTCAATCCCAAAGAGAGAGAAAACAAAAAGATAACAAAATAACATAAGTCCTACTACCTTACCTCTTTTCATCTTAACCTCCTTTTTATAAAACTTAAAAATTTATAAAAAGGTTCCTTCCGTATCATTATTTAAAAGCAAATTAAAGTTAAGATCTAAAAGAGTATATAACTCCTTTTCCACTTCAATCTTAATTTCTTTCTCAAGATCTTCTACTGATTTTTTCTTTCTATTTTCTTCGTCTTTAATCCGAGCACTCTCAAGTAAAAGATAATGTAAAGGAGCATCTATAACCCTTTCTGTCTTCTTACATTTCCCATCAATTTCAATCTCAGCTTTTTCTAAAGATAAAAGCTCTATTGCAGCTTCTAACCCAGAATTTGTTCCGGTTTTAGCATCTATTAAAGAACCATTTATAAAATATAAAAAACCTTTCTTTCCTTCGTATTCAATCTTTAGGGTGCAAGTTTTGGATTCTAAGGCTATGAGTTGTAAAAAAGAAGGCAACGAGAAACCCCTAATATGCCCTTCTGTTTCACCCTTAAGCCCTTCCAAAATTTTCTCCTCAAGAGAATTAATATCAAAAGGCTTCTCAATATAAAGAAAAGCCTTAAATTTTTTAAGATTCTCTTCTATTTGTGGCGTTCCAAAAGAGGTCATTACAATAACAGGAATCTCAGAATATTTCTTGCTCATATAAGCAAGAAGTTCTAACCCATCCATTATAGGCATTGCTATATCTGTCACAACCAAATCTATTTCTTTCTTTTCTAAGATCTCTATTGCTTCCCTTCCATTTTCTGCTAAATGTATCCTCATCTCTCCCTTAAATTTCCTTGAGAGATAATCTCCAATTGAATCTAAAGTTGGCCTAAAATCATCAACAATCAAAATCTCTTTCATAATAAAATTTATATTACAAAAATTGTTCCAAAAATAAGATATTAAAAATCAAAAACTTAACTTAAGATTATGTAAAATTAAGATAACCTCAGTTTAAATATTTTTACTAACATTGCGAAATTGTTAGTTTTTGTTAAATTAACAAAGTGGGATTTTTTGGATTTTATTTTTTTTCTATCTTTCTCGAAATAGATTTTCTTTGGCCTACTGAAGAAAAAGGCATTCTTTCTTCTTTTGGGGAGTGGAGGGAAGATCATCTTCACGCTGGGATTGATCTTCCTATTAAGAAAATTGGGGAGAAAATTCTCTCGGTTTGTGACGGCTGGGTATGGAGAGTAAAAACTTCTCCTTGGGGTTATGGGAAAGCAGTATACGTAAAAAGTTGGACAGGCGAAACTTTTGTCTACGCTCATCTATTTTCCTTTCCAAAAAAAATAGAAGAAATAGTGAGAAAAGAACAGTTAAGGAAACTTTCTTATTCTACGGATATATGGTTTAAAGAAGGAGAAATCTTAGTTAAAAGAGGTGACGTAATTGGGTATGGAGGAAATTCGGGCTGTTTATCTCCTCATCTTCATTTTGAAATGAGAGACAAATTTCAAAAACCTATGGATCCTCTTATTAGAGGGTTTACTATTTCTGACTCAATCCCTCCTGTAATCACAGGACTAAGAATCATTCCTTTGGGCGGTTCTTCAAGAGTAAATGGCTCTCCTATTGGAGAACTTTACAACTCCATTTATGACACAATTAAAGTTTTTATAGAAGGAAAAGCAGGAATAGAAATAGAGGTATTCGACAAAGTAAATGGGAAATCCGGAAGAGTTGGGCCAAAAGAAATTAGACTATATAAAGGAGAAAGACTAATAAGAAGAGAACTTATTGATAAATTTCCATATTCAAATTACAAAGACTCAAGGTTCCTTTTCGATTTTGCATACGAAAAAAGAACAGGAAGAAAATTTAGGAAAGTTTTTAGTTGTCCTGGCAATGAACTTCCTTTTTTCGAAGGTGAAGATGGAATAATAAAAGGAGAAGAAAAAGGAGTTTACTTAATAGAGGTTTATGATGCTGCTTATAACTTTACCTCTTTAATAATAAAATTAATAGATTCTCTTCCAGAAAGAAAAACTCTTACCTTGGGGAAAGAACTCCTTTTTGAACCATATGGATTTTTGTGTAGAGGAAAATGGTTTAATCCAAACAAATTTGGAGGAATTTTAAAGTCTGGGGATTCAATTTTAGTTTGGAATCTAAAAAAGATTAAAATGAATAAGTTAAGATCTATAGAAGGAAAGTGTGAAATTTCTATTCCTGCGGATGCTAACCTTTTCACCGATTTAATAGCAGTAAAATCACACAAAAATGGAGACATATGGGAGTGGGAGCCACCACTTCCTTTCAAAAAGAAAATAAAAATAAGGATAAAGACTCAAGAAGAAAAATCCTCTATTTATGAAAAGAAAGGAAAGAGTTGGATATTCATTTCTTCTAAAAGAGATAGAGATAACCTTATAGGCTTTATAGATCACCTTGGGTGTTTTGGAATATTAAGGGACACAACTAAACCTCTTCTTTCTTTAAAAAGTGAAAAATTTTCCTCTCAAGTTCCTCTTATAATAGAAGTTGATGACAATTTATCCGGGGTCAACTTCCATTCAATTAAAACATTTATAGATGGGAAACAAACAGTTTTTGCTTATGAACCCCAGAGGAAGAGATTGATTTTTGAATATCCAGAAGAAATTAAAAAAGGAAAACACATTCTTAAAATCTCTTTAACCGATAACCAAGGTAATAAAACTATAAAAGAATGGGTAATTATAAAGGAATAAAAATCGTTTTATTTAATCCTTTTACTTGATTTCACGAGCCTAAGATTCTATAAAATAACATGAGATCCAGATTCCTTCTTTAACATGATCCAAAGTTTTCTTTGCAGATGAAAGTTATCATATGGGAAATGTTGCAAAAAATATCTTAGAGATCCTTGGATTTGCGATAAAATAAATCATATGGTAATTATGCCTTTAATGCCTTTTATTCGATACCACCTGTTTAAACTAACCGGGTTAAATCTGTTCTCTACGAGATTACCTTCTTGTATCTTCTCTGTCATCCTAATAATAGGATTAGCTTACTACCTTTTTGAGGGTCTCTAAAACTCAGATTTTTTGATGTTTTTATTAATTTTATATACAATAATAATGGGTTCAAATTATATTTATTTAGAGAATAAGCGCCCTACTTGAAGTCCCAATGATTTCCTTTGGAATTTTATTGTTTTTATAATAAGGCTTTAACTCTAAAAGAAAAAACTACTCTATTTACTGAGCGGATTTTTTGAACGCAAGTTTTTAACAAATAAGAGTAATTCATAAAATTAAAGGTAAGGATTTCCTATTCCTTGTTTTAAGTTTTTTACTATAACTTTTTCTTCTCATTTATTTTAAAAAATCTTTAAAGAAAAGTATATCCAAACAATAATATTATTATTTCAATATTATTATTTCAAAATAAAGCAAAAAACGTTAACGGTGATAGGTAAAAACTACATTAAATTTTTGGAAATTATCTTTTAAGAAAAAATTTTTGTCTATTTCTTTTGGCTTTATGCAACATTTTTATTTTGTTTCTGAATTTAAGGAGAAAGAAAAACTCCAACTTAGAGATATCTCTACGCTAATTTTCAAAAGTTATATATTTCTTGACTTTCTTACTTATCAACCACCTAGATATTTCCTAATTCTAATACCCCTCATTGTATATTTTGTTGTTACTCTTCCTATTAACTTTATTGAGTTCTTCAGAATTACAGGAGAATCAAGAAATCGCATATTTTTTTCTCTTTTCCTTTTTATAATTTTTACAAACTTATGGAATTTTAATAATTTGTATATTACTACTTAAAAAGTCCTGATTTTTCAACAATAAAAATGGGAGAGAATGGAGCTTTAATTAAGTCTACTTGAGATAAATAAATTTGATTTTTATTATGATTATCATTCTCTAAAAGAGGGATCTCAGAGGAAAAAGATTTATTATCTCATTGAGGAAGAAGAATTTTCTCCTCCTTTAAATTCTAACTTAAAATATGTTAAAAGTTATGTAATTCTAAAAAATGGAATAATTTAGTAATTAGGCTTTACGAAGTTAAGTATTAGACTTCTATTGACTTTTGCTCCTTGTTAAATAGTTTTTATTTAAAAGGAGGTAATAATGATAAAAAAAGAATTATTGGATATCCTTGTTTGCCCTAAATGTAAAGGTTCATTAAGGTTGGATGAAAAAAAAGAAAGGCTAATCTGCGACAAATGTAAACTTGCATATCCAATTGAAGATGGAATTCCTGTAATGCTAATTGAGGAAGCAGAAAAATTATGATTTTGTTTTTTTTATTTTCTGCCATAAATATTATTGCAGATACCCCAGATTCTTTAATTATTAAATATACCTTAGAATATGAAAAATTTCTAATCTCAGGTAGAATTTCCTATAAACTAAAAGAAGGAAACTTTTACCCTATAGAAGAAGGAGTGGCTGAGTTACCTTCTATAAGAAGGTCAATTTTAACTCCAGTTGGATGCGAAATAGAATTAAAATACAAAGTATTAGAATCTCAAAAAGAGAAAGGGATCCCAAGAGTTTTATCTTACTTCGGAGAGGAAATAGAAAAAACTCCTCCTCCCTACATTTTACCTCCTGTTGCGATAGAAGAAAATACCCCTTCTCCCTTTGGAAATTCTACTTTAATCATAAATCCTTTTTCTTTTGATGGAGAAAAAATAGAGGAAAGGAAATTAATTTTAATTAAAATTTATTTTAGAGGAGGAAAATGGATTAAACCAAGGGGCTATCAAGCAAGAAAACTTAGCATTTTTTTAAATAAACAAAAAGGAGAAGCAATAATACCTTCTATCTATAAAATAAGAGAAGAACCCTCCCTTTACTTAAAATTAAAAACACTAAAAGAAGGCTTATATGAAGTTACCCCAAAAGATTTAGAAAAAGTTGGCATTAATCCATTAAGAGTGGATCCGAAAAAGATTCAAATTCTTGGTGGATATAAAAAGGTTATGAAATGGAATTTGGATAGCCTTTTAGCAATGGACACTCTTCCAGAAGTCCTTCCTACCATATATGAGATCGATGAAGACGAAACTTTTGAACCATGGGAGAGAATCATATTTTATGCTCATTCTCTTTCGGGTTGGAAAAGGAATAGGTTTACTTCTAAAGTGTTTTTCTATTATCACCCTTACACAGACACAAATATTTACTGGCTCCGCTTTAACAAAGAAGCCTTAAAAATGAATCAAGTTTCTCAAGTTGGAGGAGAAGAATCTTCTTTCTTTATTGATACCATCCATCTTGAAGAAGATGTTTTTAGTCCTTTAAAAAGTGGACTTACCTGGGGTTGGAAAGAATTAAATGTGATTGGAGAAAACTTAGAAAGTGAAAATAGCAAATTAATAACAACCTTTATTCCCCAAGACCCCCTTGACTCTAAAGCAATAATATTTGTAGCTTTCTATCCTAAGGAGAATAAAAACACTGATTTGGAGATCTCTTTAAATGGAGAAACATCTCTTAAAACAGTTCCTTGTTTTGGAGACCCTAAAACTGATAGGACAATTTTTATAGATACATTAGAAAACCTCCACTCAGGAATAAACGAGTTAAGTGTTTCTCTTAGAAGTAGTGAGAGATCTATAATTTTAGATTATATAGAAATTATTTATAAAAGAAAAACAATCGGGAAAGAAGATTTTTTAATTATAAAACAGGATTCTTCTTTAAGAAATTACCGAGTAGAAGGATTCTTAAGAAATCCTTATGTGCTTGACATTAGTAAAGAAAGCTCTCCGAAACTAATTTCTTCTGATTTCGAAAATGGAACTGTGAATTTTTCTTCTGCCTCAAGTAGAGTTCTTTTACAAAGCTCTCCTTTTTCTATAGAAGAAATATCCATATCAAATCCAACCTCCCTATTCCAGGGTGGAGCAGATTGGATTGTCATAACCCCAGAAACCTTTTTCTCTGAAGCTCTAAAATTAAAAAATTGGAGAGAGAGTAATTTAAGAGGCTTTTCTTCTCCTATAGCAAAGGTTGTAAAAATTGAAGAAATTTATGATAATTTTTCTTATGGGGTTAAAGATCCTTCCGCCATAAAAAGATTCTTATATTGGACGCAATTAAATTGGAATCCACCTCCTAATTATGTTTTGCTTTTCGGAAATGGTAGTTACGATGACAAAAATTTAACAGGGAATGGGAAGACATCCTTCATTCCTATTCATACAGAAGGTATCACGGTTTCTCAGAAAGAGGGTTATTTAACTTCAAATCCTTCTTGGGATAGCTGGTTTGTAAATTTTAACGAAGACCCAAGACAAGTCCCAGATATACCTATTGGGAGAGTCACAGCTTCTAACTTACAAGAAGCTAAAGGATGGGTAGATAAGTTAATAGAATATGAGAAAAGTTCGGGTAATTGGAGAATGAAAGCTATTCTTCTCGCTGATGATGCATTTTCTGCTACAAGTAGTGCTGAAAGAGAGAATACTGACGGTATGGAAAGTATTGCAAGAAAACTTCCAGGGTGGATTTATAAAGATAAAATATATTTAATAGAATATCCAAGAGAGGCAGGATTAAAACCTTCCGCCAGGAAAGCTCACATTGAGTCAATGAAAGAAGGAGCTCTTGTTGGAATGTATATTGGGCATGGAAACTTAAGAGGTTTAGCCCACGAAGGAGTTTTTCTAATTCAAGACATAAACCTACTTTCTAATTGGAGAAAAACCCCAATCTATTATTTTGGCTCTTGTGATGTTGGTTACTTTGAAAGACCGGATGAGCGTAGCATTGGGGATTATTCTGTTCTTTATAAAGAGGGGGGAACCATCGTAACAATTGCTGCAGGAAGAGCTACAGGAAACCCTGATAATACATACTTGGGAGAAAGGATAATCGAGTATCTTTTTAACGATTCTGTAAAAACTGCAGGAGAGGCTTTCCTTTTTGCAAAAGAAAAGGGAGGACATTCAACCTACACATTCTTCGGAGATCCCGGAACTTCTATATTGATTGATTCAGCTCCGTTAACTGTTTCCCTAAATGATACTTTTAAAACAGGCTCTTCTATAGAAATAAAAGGAGAATGTAAAAATTCAGCAGAAAAGATTTCCTGTCTTCTAACAGAGGGAAGCTATGATACATTAATAGACGGAAGCGAAGGAAGTGGCACTTTAATGATTAAAGTAAGAAAAGAAGGAAGAATATTATTTAGAGGTAGTGCACCAATAGTGAACGATTCTTTTGTGATAAAAATGAACCTCCCTTATGACATAAAAGCAGATTCTGGAAGAATCCGTTTCTATTCAAGAGGAGAAAAAGAATCATATTTCTCCTCAAGAATATATTTTAAAGAAGGCCTCCCTTCCCTAGATACACTACCACCTTCTATCTCTTTCCAATTGGAAGGTAGGGTTCTTAAAAAAGGAGATTTGATTCCTCCTTCAGGGGAGATGACTCTTATTATAAGCGATTCCAGTGGAATTGACTTACGAGACAAAACCAATATCCAAGTCAACGTTGGCGGAACTTCAAAACTTCTCCTTGGAGATAAATTTACTTATTTAACAGGAACCTGCACTATAGGAGAAGTTTCTTTTGCCTATGAAGCTCCCTCTCTCTCTGATTCTATTAAAATTAAAGTTTATGCTAAGGACAACTCTGGAAACATTGGTTCTTGCGAAACGAGCTTTAAAGTTGGGAGAAAAGAAATTCTTTGGAACGTAAACAATTATCCAAATCCAATGAAGGATAAAACAATAATCGTTTATAATACATCTCAGGAAGTGCCTGTTGAAATAAAAATCTTTACGATAGCTGGAAGACTGGTTAAAGAAATTTATCCTGGAGTCTCAAAATATGGGATTAATTATGTAGAATGGGATGGAAAAGATAAATTAGGAAGACCCGTTTCTAATGGAGTTTATTATTATATGATAAAAGCAGGAAATACCGAGCCTTATTACGGTAAAATAGCGGTAGTAAGATGAAAATTGTCGGTGTTATTGGCGGCTCTAAGGTTACAGAAGAAATTTATAATATAGCCTACGAAATGGGAAAGCTAATTGGGGGAAAGGGCTACGCTTTAGTCACTGGGGGATTAGGAGGAGTTATGGAAGCAGCTTCAAAAGGAGCTAAAGAAGAGGGAGGATTAGTTATTGGAATCCTACCAGGAAGCTCAAAAGAATCAGCTAATAGATGGGTAGACATCCCAATACTTACAGGAATGGGACATGCAAGGAACGTAATCATTGTCCAAACCGCCGATATTTTAATAGCAATCGACGGAGCCTTAGGGACACAAAGCGAAATTGCTTTCGCTAAGATATATGATAAAAAAATAATAGGGATAAAATGCGATCTTCCAATCCCAATAGAAAAGGCTAACTCTCCAAAAGAAGCAATAAAAAAAATAGAAGAGTTTTTCTCTAAAAATCAAAATAAAAAAAATTAAATCGAGA
Organism: candidate division WOR-3 bacterium; assembly: GCA_039804165.1. Taxonomy (NCBI): domain Bacteria; kingdom Pseudomonadati; phylum Caldifarciminota; species Caldifarciminota bacterium. The sequence continues at coordinate 31,730 of JBDRZZ010000006.1, read as the reverse complement.
AGATTTCTTTATCCAACCTATCTTTTCTTTAAAAATTTTGCTAAGATTAAAAAACAAATTAATATTTTAATCTTTTTCCCAAGGAGACCTAATAATTTAAAAAGCCTTTTAAATTTTAAACAAAATCCCCCCTTGACAAATTAAATTTTTTGTTATAATATCACTAAAACTATGATATTAGTTATAATATTAATTAGGAGGTTAAAAATGGGTAAAGTTGTGAACAGTATTTTAGAATTGATAGGTGATACACCTATCGTGAAATTAAGTAGGTTAGTTAAGAAGGATTCTGCTGATGTATATTGCAAGTTAGAAGGATTTAATCCTTTAGGTTCTATAAAAGACAGAATTGCTCTCAGTATGATAGAGGCCGCAGAAAAAGAAGGAAAAATAAAGCCGGGGGATACCATAATTGAGCCTACAAGTGGTAATACAGGAATAGGACTTGCTTTTGTCTCGGCTTTTAAGGGATATAAATTGGTGCTCACAATGCCAGAGACAATGAGTGTAGAGAGGAGAAAAATAATGAAGGCTTTTGGAGCAGAGATTATACTTACTCCTGGCGAGAAAGGAATGAAGGGGGCTGTAGAAAAAGCCCAGGAATTAGCAGAGAAACACGGATGGTTTCAACCTCAGCAGTTTAATAATCCTGCGAATCCCGAAATTCACAGAAAAACGACAGCAAGAGAGATTTTAGAACAGATTCCAGATCTAGACGCTTTTGTTGCAGGCATCGGCACGGGTGGGACTATAACTGGTGTGGGCGAGATTCTCCGGAAAGAAATAAAAAAGAGAGAGATCCTGATTATCGGAGTCGAACCTCTGGATTCGCCTGTCCTTTCCGGCGGAAAGCCGGGTCCACATAAAATTCAAGGTATTGGTGCCGGATTTGTTCCTAAAGTTTTGAATACGAAGATTTATGACGAAATAATCCAGGTAAGCAACAAAGACGCTTTTGAGATGGCTAAATTACTTGCAAGAAAGGAGGGAATTTTCGCAGGAATCTCTTCAGGAGCTGCTCTTTGGGGAGGTTTAAAGGTAGCTAAGAGATTGGGGGAAGGGAAGAAAGTAGTTGTTATTCTCCCAGATCACGGAGAAAGATATTTAAGCACAAACCTTTTTGAGGATTAATATTGGAGGAACTTATGAAGAATAGGGCAGAAGAGATTGAGTTATTCGGCAAAATGAGCATAGCTCTAAGCGAAATTGAAAATTGTAAAGAGTTTGCCTCTTTTATACCCGAAGTTAGAACAAATTTAGTATATGCAAAGAAAGATGCGAAAAGAGTTGAAGATGTCCTTGGAATAGATGGAAGAATTACAATTGTAAATGGTAAACCAAGAGCCTCAGGTAATTTGAAATTTGGAGCTTCTAGTCACATGGCAAGATTAATTCTTGAAATAAACAAATATGAACCTTCCATTCGCGCAGGAATAAATTTTGCCTGTAATGAGAAAATAGTAAAATTCCTACAAGATTATAGTGTTAAGAAAGACTGGATTTTAGGTAAAATAGACCGCTCTTTGGAACCAGAAGATGTGAGAAGGCCAGAAATGGCTTCTATGTCTTGGAAAATAAAAATGGCTGTTGAGTCTACTGGCGGAAAAGTCCCAAGGGTTTTCTATGAAACGGGTGCTCTGGGAAAAGAGGAAGTAACGGTTTTAGTTGGTAAGGACCCAATAGAAGTGGCAGAAGAAATTTGTTCCCTCGCAAGAGCTTATTTTAAGAAATCACAGAGGAAGTTAAAAGTAGGTAAAATCGACCTAAAGACTTTTGAAACCTATCTCTTAAAAAGGTTGGGGAAGAAAGATAAAAGAGTCATCGTTCCACCTCTAACTGGCGTGAATGCAGCTGTTATTGAAATCGATGAAGATAAAGTTTTAATCATAGCAGAAGATCCAATATTCTCTATTCCTGGGCAACCATTAGAGATGTATGGTTGGTACACTGTACATATTGGAGCAAGTGATGTGGCTGTTATGGGAGTAAAACCTGAATTTATGAGTTATACATTAATAATGCCTCCAGAAACTCCTGAAGAAGATTTCAAGACTATCGTGAATTCAATTCATAAAACTGCAAGTTCTCTTGGAATAGCGATTATTGGAGGACATACTGGATTTTATCCGGGATTTGCTTCTCCAACAGTTGGCGGAATTACTGTCTTTAGTTTTGCTAAAAAAGGGAAATATGTAACCTCAAAAGGAGCAAAACCTGGAGACGATATTATCCTCACGAAAGGACCTGCTATAGAAGCGGTTGGTATTTTATCTATTCTAAGAGAAAAAGAATTAATTAAGAAATATGGAACATCTATTGTTAAAAAAGCACAAAAACTATCAAAGGAGATCTCAGTGGTAAAAGATGCATTAACAGCTATGAAATCAGGTGAGGTTACCGCGATGCATGATGCAACAGAAGGAGGGATTATCGGAGGACTTTTTGAAATTGCAAATGCAAGTGCTGTCGGAATGGAGATAGATGAAACAAAGTTCATATATCCGGAAGAGGTCAAGACAGTTTGTAAAGCATTCGGGATTGACCCCCTCTATGCAATCTCAGAGGGATCACTAATCATCACTTCCAACCCTACCCATTCAGATAGAATTATTTTAAATTTAAAGAAAGAAGGGATAAAAGCTTCTATTATAGGGAAGGTAACTGAGAATACCAGAAAGCGGTTTATAAAAAGAATAAAAGGAGAAATCGAACCCTTAAAGATTCCAACTCAAGATCCCTTCTGGCCAGTTTTCTTTGAATCTCTGGAGGAAGAAAGATGAAGCTTTCGACAAAAGGAAGATATGCTGCAAGAGCAATGTTAGAGCTTGCTATAGGTTATGGGGATGAATTTTTATCAATAAAAGAGATAGCAAAAAGGGAAGAAGTCTCTGAGAGATATCTTGAAAATATTATGAACAAACTAACCTCAAGTGGATTGGTTATAAGCTTAAGAGGGAAAAACGGCGGCTTTCGCTTGGCTAAAAAACCTCGTGAAATAACTTTGGCAGAAGTAATTAATGTGGTGGAAGGTTCTCTTAGCCCTACAGATTGTGTTGATCGGCCAGAAATATGTAAGAGAGTTAGAACCTGTGTAACTTACGAAATCTGGCAAAGATTAAAAAAAGCAATGGAAGAAATTTTAAATGGAATAACATTAGAGGATATGGTCCAAATGTATAAAAAGAAGAGCATAAAGGAAGAAAATCTTGAATTTTTGTATTACATTTAAAGGAGGAATAATGAAAGAGAAAAAACTCAGCACGCTCTCACTTCACGCAGGACAAACTCCAGACAAAGAAGTTGGAGCCAGAGCAGTCCCAATTTATCAGACAACTTCATTTGTCTTTAAAGATACAGAACATGCGGCAAATCTCTTCGCCTTAAAGGAATTCGGAAATATCTACTCTCGAATTATGAATCCTACAGTGGAAGTCTTTGAAAAAAGGATGGCTGCAATTGAGGGAGGAACTGGAGCTCTTGGAGTTTCATCGGGGCAAGCTGCAGAAACTCTTGCACTTCTTGGGATAACATCTATAGGAGATGAGATTATCTCTGCAAATAATCTTTATGGAGGGACCTATCAATTATTCCATTACTCCTTTCCTAAACTTGGAAGGAAAGTTAAATTTGTTGATTCTACAAAACCAGAAGAATTCAAAAAGGCATTAACAAAAAGGACAAAAGCTATTTATGCAGAGACAATCGGTAATCCTAAGTTAGATGTCCCAGATTTTGAAGCATTAGCTGAGATTGCTCATAGGGCAGGAATCCCATTTGTAGTTGATAATACTGTAGGGGTTGGTATCATAAGACCTATAGATTATGGAGCAGATATTGTTGTTCTTTCTGCTACAAAATATATTGGAGGGCATGGCACATCTATTGGTGGAGTCATTGTTGATTCCGGAAAATTTAACTGGGATAATGGTAAATTCCCGGAATTTACTGAACCTGATCCGAGCTACCATGGACTTAAATACTGGGAGAGTTTCGGGAATTTCCCAGGAATAGGAAATATTGCTTTTATAACAAAGGTGAGGGTTCAACTTTTAAGAGATATTGGAGCTTGTATGAGTCCTTTTAATGCTTTTCTGTTCTTGCAAGGTCTCGAGACTTTGCCTCTGAGAGTTAAAAAACACTCTGAAAATGCGCTTGAAATAGCCCATTTTCTAAAAGAGCATCCTCTTGTAAATTGGGTAAATTATCCTGGGCTTCCAGATCATCCTTCACATTTTACTGCAAAAAAATATCTCAAGGATAAATTCGGTGGTTTGGTTGGATTCGGAATAAAAGGAGGTATTAAAGCAGGCAAAAAATTCATTGAATCGGTTAAAATACTCTCTCATCTTGCAAACATAGGAGATGCAAAATCACTTGTTATTCACCCTGCTTCAACAACTCATCAACAACTTACAAAGGAAGAACAAAAAGAAACTGGAGTAACAGAGGATTACATCCGGTTATCTGTAGGGCTTGAAGATTCTGAAGATTTGAAAGAAGACATCGATCAGGCCTTACGGAAAGCGGTTAAATAACCTCAAAGGAGGATTGAATGAAAAAAATAATTGCAGTTAAAACAGAGGTTTATTCAAGAATTGTTGGTTATTTTAGACCCGTTGAGGGATGGAATGTTGGAAAGAAAGAGGAATTTAAGGATAGAAATTATCTTAAAATAGAAGAAAAGAAGTACGGGAGGCTAAAAGATGGGAAAACTAATTTACCTTGATCATAACGCAACAACCCCTGTAGATAAAAGAGTCCTTCTTGCAATGTTCCCTTATTTTTCGGAAAAATATGGAAATCCTTCAAGTATATATAGACTTGCCAAGGAATCCGAACTTGCGAAAGAAAAAGCCAGGGAGAAAGTCGCAGCTCTTATAAATGCAAAACCCTATGAGATATTTTTTACAGGATCAGGCACAGAATCTGATAATTTTGCAATTAAGGGAATCTCTTTTGCAAACAAAGACCGTGGAAATCATCTCATAACTTCAAAAATAGAACATCCTGCGGTTCTTAATACATTCAAGTGGCTTGAAAAACAAGGTTTTGAGGTTAGTTACATTGGGGTAGACAAATATGGAATTGTTGATTTGGATGAATTGAAAGATACTATAAAAGATAAGACAATCTTAATCTCCATTATGCATGCAAATAATGAAGTAGGAACAATTCAACCGATAAAAGAGATAGCTAAAATTGCAAAAGAACGAAATATTTACTTTCATACTGATGCTGTTCAGACTGTAGGGAAAATTCCTATTGATGTGGAAGATTTAGGGGTGGATCTCTTATCACTCTCCGCCCATAAATTGTACGGACCAAAAGGCGTTGGAGCTCTTTACATAAAAAAAGGGATAAAAATTGATTCCCTACTCCATGGTGGTCATCAAGAAAGAAATAAAAGGGCAGGAACAGAAAATGTTCCCGGAATTGTTGGTCTTGGAGTTGCAGCAGAAATCGCTTTGGAAGAAATCGATAAAAGAGTCGAAATAAAAAAATTAAGAGATAAGCTCGAAAAAGGTCTTCTTGAACTAATTGATGAGATAATAATAAATGGTCATCCTGAAAAAAGATTAGAGGGAACTTTGAATCTGTGCGTTAAATATGTAGAAGGAGAGTCAATGTTATTACAGTTAGATTACTATGGAATAGCAGCCTCGAGTGGCTCTGCCTGCACCTCAGCTTCCCTCGAACCATCCCATGTTTTAACCGCTATGGGAATTCCTCCTGAGATTGCTCACGGCTCACTGCGATTCAGTTTCGGAAGAGAAAATACTGAAGAAGAGGTGGATAAGGTTTTAGAGGTTTTACCTCCAATTGTGGATAAAATGAGAAAAATGTCACCGCTTTATCCAAAAAGATAGGGAAAATGGTTTATTCAGAAAAAGTAATGGAACATTTTATGAATCCGAGAAATATGGGAGAGATTCCGGATGCAGATGGAGTTGGTCAGGTTGGAAACCCTGTCTGTGGGGATCTAATGACGATTTATATAAAAGTAAAAGATAATATAATTACAGATATTAAATTCAAAACCTTTGGTTGTGGTGCGGCAATAGCTACATCTTCAATGGTGACTGAACTTGTAAAGGGGAAAACAATTGAAGAAGCTCTTAAAGTTACAAACAAAGATGTGGCAGAAGAACTAGGCGGACTACCTCCTATAAAAATGCATTGCTCTCTTTTAGCTGAAGAAGGGATTAAGGCTGCAATTAATGATTACTTTAAGAAAATCAAAAAAGATCCTCCAAGAACCGAGCATAATTAGAAAAATGGATAAAAACAAAAATGTTGAATCAAACCTTTAAAAAAGGAGAAAATATAGATGGAGATAATAATTAAATTTCTTATGGCGTTTAAAGATTATTTTATTGAGGTCTTACCATCTGTTGGAGTAGGATTTTTATTGAGTGGGATAATTCACGAATTCATACCCCAAGGATGGGTAGAAAAGACTCTTGGTGGTAAGAGAATAAGACCCATAATTTACCTCACCCTCTCAGGAGTAATTCTTCCCCTTTGTTGTTTTGGTTCTCTTCCGGTAGCAGTTAGCTTGCACAAGAAGGGGGTAAAGTTGGGTCCAATTTTAGCGTTTCTGGTGGCAACCCCAGCTACTTCTATACCCGCCCTTTTGGTAACCTATGCTCTTCTTGGGATAAAATTTGCCGTCTTTATATTCTTCGCCGTTATAATAATTAGTTTGGTGATAGGCCTATTTGGGAACCTTATTGACGTCAAAAATAGAGACCTCTCTTCTCAAAACCTGACTTTGGCTTCTAATCCTTCCTGTGCTCATTGTGAGGAAAAAATTGAGACTAACTCTAAAAGGGAGATTCCTCCAAGAAAGTTCAACCAAAGATTAAAATGTGTTTTCAGACATTCTTTCGTAGATTTACCGAAAGAAATTGGCCCAGAATTACTCTTAGGGTTAGCTCTCGCAGCACTTATAGTTATAATCACTCCTATTGGGAAATTCATTGAAGATTACTTTGGAGGTGTTTTTGGGTATCTATTTAGCCTTGTCTTTGGAGTTGTAATGTATATATGTGCTACTGGGAGTGTCCCCTTAGTTCATGCCTTCATTTCTCAAGGAATGAATATTGGAGCAGGGATGGTCTTACTCATTGTAGGGCCAGTCACAAGTTGGGGAACTCTCCTCGTTTTAAGAAAAGAGTTTGGAATTAAAATTCTCCTTACATATTTAACAATCATCAGCATCCTCGCATTATGCTTAGGAACTCTTTTTTCAAAAATTTGACAGCATGGAAAATGAATAGAGTCTCTCAAAGAGGTCAATATAAGAGAAGAAAGTAAAAAGGAGGAAAAATGAGTGAATTATTCGGAGAAAAAAAGGATAAAAAAATCTTATAAAAGAACTTATAAAAAAGATACACAAAGGAATGGACCCAGAAATTGCAAAAGAAAAATTTAGGGGAATTCTTAAGGATTTAAGTGTCGAAGAGATTACTTCAATTGAAGAAGAACTAATAAAAGAAGGGATATCCTTAGAGGAAATTCAGCGATTATGTGATATCCATTTAAAAATTTTTAAAGAATATTTGGACAAACAGAATATTTTAGTTCCTGAAGGTCATCCAATACAAATCCTTATGGAAGAGCACAAAATAATTTTGAGATTCGTAGAAGACCTAAAGAATATAATAGAGAGAGCAAATAATGTTAAAGATCACCGCTTACTTAATAAAGAATTCCATAACATTGTTGAACATTTCAAAGATTCGGAGAAACACTATCTTCGGGAAGAGAATGTTTTATTCCCTTACATTGAGAAACATGGAATTACAGAACCACCTAAAGTTATGTGGGCTGAGCATAATGAAATAAGAGTAAATGAAAAAGAGCTTTATTCTATAATTGAAGAAGAGAAAAAGATAAAACAGGAAGATTATATCAAGAAGCTTAAAGATATAACTTTTGCTCTCGGCGATAAACTTATGAGTCATTTCTATAAGGAAAACAACATTCTTTTCCCAACAGCATTAAATATTATAAAGGAAGATGAATGGAAAGATATAGAAACACAATTTACAGAAATAGGTTATTGCTGTTTTACTCCAAAGATTATTAATATTCCAACAGAAAAAGTTGAAGCTAAAAAGCTCACAAAAGGATCTGAAAAACTAATAGAATTTGAAACAGGAAGTTTTTCCCTCGAAGAACTGGAATCGGTTTTAAATACTTTACCAATTGATATCACTTTTGTAGATAAAAACGATACTGTCCGATATTTCAATCAAGCAAAAGAAAGAATCTTCCCAAGAGGAAAAGCGGTTATTGGCAGAAAAGTCCAATTATGCCATCCCCCTCAGAGCCTACACAAAGTAGAGGAGATCCTCAGAGATTTTAAAAACAATAAAAGAGATGTGGCAGAATTCTGGATAAATATGAGAGGACGCCTTATTCACATTCGGTATTTTGCTGTTCGTAGAAATGAAAAGTATCTTGGGACTTTGGAAGTAACACATGACATTACAGAAATAAAGAATATAGAAGGAGAAAAAAGATTGCTTTAAAAACATCTTTCACCAATCTCTTTTAAAAATTTTTTATTATCTTCATTCTTCATAAAATATTCTTTATAAAAGGGATTTCCGCAAAGAAACTCCAATAAAACTCTTGACAAAAGATAAATATCTCTTATAATATTAGATATATCTAACTTATGGAGGATAAAATGGGGTTAACTGGAAGCAGAGAAGATTATCTTGAAGTTATATGCGAGATTTGCAAAAAGGAGAAAGTTGCAAGAGTAAAAGACATTGCCTTAAGGATGGGTGTTTCTCTACCAAGCGTAAATTATGCTTTAACTATGTTAGAGAAAGCCGGCCTTATAAAACATAAAAAATATGGATTTATAGAACTAACAAAAGAAGGAAACAAAACAGGCAAAGCCATTTCAAAGAAGCACCAAATAATAAAAGAATTCTTAATGAATATATTAAAAGTGAATGAGAAAACAGCAGAAAGAGATGCCTGCAAAATGGAGCACGTTCTTTCAAAAGAGACCCTAAACAGAATGGATTTTTTCTTAAAAACTAAAGGAGGTGAAAATAGTTACCCTTATTGAAGCAAAAAAGGATGTTCCTCTTAAAGTTATTTCTATTCAGAAAGGCAAAGGAAGATGCTTAGGTTTAGTAAAGAAACTTAATTGTATGGGAATAAGAGAGGGGGTTATTATAAAAAAGGTTTCTGCCCAACCATTTTCTGGACCTATTATAATCAAAATTGGAAACTGTGAAGTTGCCATTGGTAGAGGAATGGCAAGCGCTGTTATCGTAGAAGAGGTAGAAAAATGAAGAAAATTCTCTTGTTTGGGAATCCAAACGTTGGTAAAAGTGTTATATTCAGTAGACTTACTGGAGTGAAAGTAATCATTTCAAACTATCCAGGGACCACTGTAGAATATCTAAGAGGAAAAATCCGATTAAATGGAGAATATATTGAAGTTATTGATACACCAGGAACCTATTCTCTTGATCCAAGTTCTCCTGCTGAAGAAGTTGCAAAGAAAATATTGGAAGAGTCCTCCCCAAAAGACACCTTGATTTTAAATGTTGTTGATTCGACAAATTTAGAAAGAAATCTTTATCTAACAATCCAATTATTATCTACCGAATTTCCAGTTATTGTTCTTCTTAACTTCTGGGATGAAGTTCACCACAAAGGGATAACCATTGATATTAAGAAACTAAGCGAGCTTTTGGATGTGCAAGTGATCCCTACTGTGGCGGTGACAGGCTTTGGCATCAAAGAGCTAAGAGAAAAAATTAAAACTGCAAAGCCTTCTAAATTCAATGTAAAAAGTGAGGATATATGGAACTTAATTGGAGAAATTACTAAAAAAACCCAAGCGATAACACATCACCACCACACTTTCCTTCAGGTTTTAGAAGGGCTATCAATTCACCCAATAGGAGGATTGGCTCTTGGAATTCTAATTTTGCTTTTTTCTTTCGCGGTTGTTAGGTTAATTGGAGAGAGTCTAATTAATTTTGTTTTTGAACCAATATTTGAGAATCTATGGGCTCCTCTATTATTAAAAATCTCAAAAGCTTTAGGAAGCTATAGCTTCCTCCATAGAATTTTTATTGGGGAATTAATCAACGGAAAAATTGATTTTTCTCAATCCTTTGGTTTGCTCTCCACCGGGTTATACATCTCAATAGCTAATGTTTTTCCTTACATTTTCAGTTTCTATTTAATCCTTTGTATTCTTGAAGATACCGGATATCTCCCAAGATTAGCCGTCCTTTTGGACCATTTTATGCATCAAATTGGTATTCATGGATTGGGTGTTATTCCTATGTTTCTTGCCTGCGGTTGCAATGTTCCGGGAGTCTTAGCAACAAGAATTATGGAAACAAGAAAAGAAAGATTCATCGCCATAACTCTTATGTCAATTTCAATACCTTGTATGGCTCAAACCGCAATGATATTTGGACTTTTAGGTAAATATGGAATAGGAGGAATTAGTCCAGTTTTCCTCTCATTATTTCTTGTATGGGTTATAGTTGGAAAACTTATGGCAAGGTTTGTTAGGGGAGAAAGCCCAGAGATCTTCATAGAAATACCTCCATATAGGGTTCCACATTTAAATACTCTTCTAGAAAAACTTTGGTTGCGAATTAGTTCCTTTTCTAAGGAAGCCCTCCCTTTTGTTCTAATTGGGGTTGTTATTGTTAATTTATTCCATAATTTTGGAGTAATGAATTTCTTATCAAGAGTTTTTAGTCCAATTCTCACAAAATTTTTAGGGCTTCCTTCAGAGGCTATATTGGCTTTATTTATTGGATTTCTAAGAAAAGATTTAGCAGTTGGTATGCTTGCACCCTTAGGCTTATCTAAAGGCCAATTGATCACAGCTTCTACGATCCTAACTATGTATTTCCCTTGTGTAGCAACTTTTGTGGTTTTACTTAAAGAATTGGGACCATTAGATACACTTAAAGCTACAATTATAATGCTCTTTTCTGCTTTTTTTGTTGGGTGGATTCTAAACTTGATTTATTAAAAAAATAAAAGCCTTGACAAAGAAATAAAAATTTTTTACAATAAAAACAAAATGCAAATTGATGAATTTTTTCTATCTTTTGATAAGACAATCTTAAAAATATATCTTTTCTTTAAAAGTTAAGAGGAGGATTCTTATGGTGATATTACTCTTAGTAATTTTTTTCAGTATGTCAATCTCTCTTCTATGCTCTATTTTTGAATCCTGTTTACTCAGCATCTCAAGAGCAGCAATTGGAGAGATGTCTATTAAAAGGCCAAAACCTGCTTTTATCCTAAGTACCTTCAAAGATAATATCCAAAAGCCAATAGCTGTAATTTTAATTGTAAACACTTTTGCTCACACCATAGGAGCTTCTTTGGCTGGGGCTCAGTTTAATAAAGTTTTTGGTGGGAAATGGATCCTAATTTTCTCTATTCTTTATTCCTTTGCAATGATTCAATGGACAGAAATATTGCCAAAAACCTTGGGGGTTAAGTATAATAAAAAAATTGCCCTTTTAATTGTCTATCCTCTTGAACTGACAATTCGCATATTCTCTCCAATGGTTTGGTTTATTGAACTCTTAAACAGACCCTTTGTTGGGAAAAGCACAGAAACTTCTAAACTAAAAACCATAGATGAATTATCTGCCTTGGCTAATTATGCATATATAACAAAAACAATAACCAAGGATCAAGAACAAATTATCTCAAGAACAATTGATGTTTCAAAGAAAAAGGTACAGGATATTATGATTCCAGCAAAAGATATGAAAGTCCTAAGGTCAAGTATGTCTTTATCTGAAGCTCTAATAGAAGCTCACATTCACAATCACACAAGGTATCCTCTAATTGATGATAGCACGGAAGCTTTCAAGGTTATTGGTTATGTTAATTTTAAAGACATAATTAGCGCTTTAAAAATAAATCCTCATGATCCCTCAGTAGTTGGCATAAAACGACCCATAATGAAGTTTTCTCCTATAGAAAGCTATGGAGAAGCTTTTAGAAAAATGACCGCTTCTCGCCAGCATATTGCTATTGTTGAATCTCAAGAAGGAAAAGTCCTTGGCCTTGTAACCTTAGAAGATATTATTGAAGAGATAGTAGGAGAAATTGAAGATGAATATGATGTAATGCCGTCTTACTTATACAAAATAACTGAAAATCGTTACAATATTGGAGGTGGCGTTAAGATAGAAGAAATAAATAAGTTGTTAAATATGAATTTACCCGAACCAGAAAAAGCTCTTGGAGATTGGATTCTTTCTTATTTCGGAGTAGAGCCAAAGGCTTCAATGAGACTCCAACACAAAGAAGCAAACTTTATTATAAGAAAAATAAGAAGAAACCGGATAATAGAAGTAATCTTGGAGAAAAAATAAAATGAGTTGCTTTTGCTATTCTTCTAACTCTCCCATCTCCACTCTTCACAAGGAATCTCCCAAAACCTATCTTTTGAAGAGGAAAGGTAGTAAAAATTCTCCTCTTTTCAAAATTTCTCTCTGCCAATGGTCACTTCATCGTCATTTCTTTAAGAGTGGAGAAGAGGCCACCTTAGATTTTCCTCTCATTGCTAAAAGACAATTTGGAATTGATGCAGTTGAATATGTAGACCAACTCTTCCCCCAAAAAATAGATAAAAAATACATCAAAGAATTAAAGAATCGTTCAGAAAAAGAAGGAATAAAAAATCTACTCATAATGCGCGACCGAGAGGGGAATCTTGGCGCAAAATACAAAAAAGAAAGAACTTTATCTGTAGAGAATCACTATAAGTGGATAGACATTGCAAAATTTTTAAATTGTCATTCTATTCGAGTTAATGCTATTGGAGAAGAAACTCCTTTGGAACAAAAATCTCGTATTAAAGAAAGTCTTCTTAAACTTTTAGAATACGCTATGGAAAGAAAAATAAATATAATAATAGAAAATCATGGAGGGTTATCTGAAGACCCAGACTGGCTTTCTGGTATTATCAAAGAGATAAATAATCCTTTCCTTGGAAGTTTACCTGATTTCGGAAACTTCCCCTTAGGAATTGATAGATACGAAGGAATAAAAAAACTCCTGCCTTTTGCAAAAGGCATTAGCGCAAAATCATATAATTTTGATGAAAACGGAAACGAAACACCATAGACTACGAAAAAATGCTTAAACTCATTTTATTAAGTGGTTATAGAGGCTATATTGGAATCGAATACGAAGGGACCCTATTAAGTGAATATGAAGGAATAAGAAAAACAAAAAATCTTTTGGAACGTATTTTTGAAAAATTCAAAACTCAAAATTTTTAGAGAAAAGAGAAAAGGTAAGGTGGGCTTAGTTAATTTTGAGAAAGGAGGAAATTGCTTAAATCCTCATTCATATCACAAGAAGCATTCCAAACAACTAAACTATCACTTTCCCAAGAAATCTTTACCCACCTTACCCTTTCTCCTGAACCACTAAGAACAATCGGAATTTTTATCTTTTGAGAACCTGAAATAGAAATACCGCTAACTCCTCTAAAAATCCTATTTTCATAAGCTACAACTACATTTATCTTCACCTCTCCACTATTCTCAGAAGACAAACCAATAACAAACTTACCATTCTCTTCTTTTACCCCCAGAAGCCTAATAAGAGGCTTCTCAACCTTTTCTTCCCTAATTTCCTCTTTCTCAAAATCCGGAAATATAAAACTCAATGTTGCTGTTGCGCTTGCTTTTACTCCTGTTATTAATAAGACAATAAATATATACATTTTTCGTCACCTCATTTTTACATAATGCAAGTTTTGTTCCAAAATTCAAGTTGTTTATTACCAAATACTTAAGACAAATAGGTGTTGCATTTATTTGTCTTTGTAAAAAATTTATTACTCAATATTTTTGGATTTTTAACTCATCAGGAAAGGCTTTATAGAAAGTTCTGCGATTTTTAAAAATTAAGTTATTGCATAACAAAAACCTACCTTTTTAACAACGTCCCTAAAAACAATCTTAATTAGAAGTTCTTTATAATGTAAAAAAATATATACTTAAAACATAAAAATTATTTGAATGAATTTTAGGGGATGGGCCTGTTTTCCAATAGCTTATCTTGAAGGGCTTTTTCTGTGTTTTGGTGGAGATCTATTCCGAAAAGAGAATCTCCTTCCTCTTTTTTGTATTCCTACTAAACTTCCGTCAATTCTTATTTCGCGATTTCTGGATTCATGAGGACTGAAGAGTTGGCAAGCTAAATTTGAACTCGCATGGCAGAATCTTGCCTTTTGTTTTCCCCTCTTAAGGAGAGAAGCGATCCTTGAGAAGTTAGTTCTGTTTCTCTCGAAAAGAAAAGGTGAACTGGCAAAAATGTTCCTTATTAGGTTGGTAGAGTTCTGGTAAAAATTGAAGAAATTTTCCTCGAGCCTTCTTTAGACCTAATCCTTTGAGGAAAAACGAAACAACAATAAATAATCCCTGAAGACCACAAAATCTACATTTATCCGAGGAAATTTCCTGTTCGAATTATTTTCTCAAATTTAAAAACTCTATTGAAAAAAATTAAATAAATCCATTAATTACAAGGATTATATCCTGAAAAAAGAAAAACATCTACCAAGCAATCTAACTCCCCTCCCCCTATTCTGCTCTTTAAACCCATAACATAAAAATTGTATTAACTATTATTTAAAAAATATAGAGGTAAAAATGAATCCTGTTTTAATAGGATTTTTTATTTATCTTATCCTGGTTCTTGGAATAGGTATTTAGAGTGTTAGTCTTACCAAAACTCATGAGGACTTTGTTCTAGGCGGAAGAAGGTTCTATCCTCTGGTTGTTGCATTTCCAGAGAGCATCTGGAGAATCAGGATGGTTAATTCTAAGTGTAGCTACTATGATCTTTACTGCAGGTCTTATAGAAGACTGGACTGTCATAGGATGCTTAGCTGGAATAATTGCATCCTGGTTTATAATCGAAAAAGTTATAATATTTTATCCGCTTCTCAGAGGTTTTTCGGCAGTTGCCCGGAGAGATTTCTCTCAGACAATATTAATGATTATAACTCTTGTAGGTATTCCTATAGTGGAATTTATTGGCATCATAAGGAGGGTATACCATTAACCTTCCCCTTTCTTCTCTCTTTGGGAAAACACCAAAGGCTGGTATGTTGCTTTTGGAGTAATTGGCGGGTTAAGCTAGGGGTTCTTGGCTACCTTGGACAGCCACACACAATCGTCCGCCTTATGTCAATAAAAGACCCTGAGAAATCAGAATAGGGAGAAATATTGCTATTACCTATAGTATCTCTGCATTTTTAGGAGCCCTTCTTATAGGTATAGGAGGGAAAGGTCTGGTATTACCCGAAACTTTATCTATTCGGAACACCTTATGCCTTTCCTTGCAACAAAACTTTTTCTGCTCTAGTTTGGAGTAATTTTAATCTCTGATGTAAGTACTCCAATTAGGTCTACAACTGACTCCTATCCTCTCTTTACATCTTCTGCTTTATCCGAAGATGTGGATAACAGCATCTTCAGAAGAAAAATCTCTGATAAAACCCAATTGTTTGCCTCAAGAATTATAACTTTATTTATATGAGTAGCAACATTTTTACTTGCAATAAAATCAGAAAAACTTATTTATACGATGGTTCCATATGTCTATATTGGCCTCGGATCTTCATTCGATCCTATACTTCTCTTCTCCTTAAAGCGGAAAAGAATCCCAAAATATGGAACAATTGCTGGAATGTTAATAGACACCATAAGCACAATCATCTATGCGAATACTAAATTAAATGATTTTATCACCGGAAGAATCACTTCTTTCGTCCTTGCCACAATCGCAGTTGTAGTAGGAAGCCTGCTTACCCCAGAAAAGAAATAAAAAACATACATTGCGGCAAAACCGTTCTACAAATATAAAAATCAACCTGCTTCTACGTGAACACGAAACCTAAAACCTGATTATAATAAATTATTTATTTTTTAACACAATTGTTCCCTTGCGACAAACATCTCTTCTTTTCAAATTTTAATTCAAATGTTAAATCAAAAACATTGACAAATTACAAAATCTGATTATCTTCCTTTTGAAAGTTTTGGAATAAATATTCAAAAAAGTGAATATTTATTCGATAAATCTTGAATAAATCAAAAACAAAGGAAAGGAGGAAATTAAAAATGCTCAATTGGCAAAAAACAAACGACGCTCTTGGGACCGTCAACCGAGGCAATCCAACAGAATCTGGTTTATGCACTCTTTGTCAGGCAGATTGTACTGGAAAATGTGAAACCTGGATGGCAAGTTTAAGAGGACGAAATTTACTATATCCGAGGGACTTTGGGAATGTTACAGCTGGGAGTGGCAACACCTGTGCTATTGGCGTTTCATACCATTCCCTAAGGATACAGGGTTATCTCTATGGGGCAGAGAACTTACAAAAAGGCTTATCCAATGATCCCGATGATTGTATCTTTCCTAATGTCAGTGTAGAAACCGAATTTGGAGCAACGGTTAAAACAAAATCAACATTACCTATAATGACAGGTGCTTTGGGTTCTACCTTTATTGCAGCAAAATACTGGGATTCTTTGGCAATTGGAGCAGCCCTTGTTGGGTTTCCAATTGTTGTTGGAGAAAATGTTGTAGGCATTGACAGAGATGCTGTTATTAAGAATGGTAAAATTAAAAAAGCCCCTGAACTGGAAAGGCGAATTGATACCTACTTGAGGTATTTCGATAAATACGGCGCTATCATTGTGCAGATGAATGTAGAAGATACTCGTAACGGAGTAGCTGAATTCTTAATCGAAAAATACGGAGATAAAGTCATTATCGAACTTAAATGGGGCCAGGGAGCAAAAACTATTGGAGGCGAAATCCAGGTAAACAGTCTTGATTATGCATTGTTTTTAAAGAACCGTGGCTATATTGTAGACCCGGACCCGACAAAGCCAGAAGTTAAGGAAGCTTTTAAACATGGAGCTATAAAATCTATTGCACGACACAGTAGACTTGGATATACAAATAGAGAGTCTGCTGAAGATGTTAAAGAAGATTTCTTTAAGGAAATTGAATATCTCCGTAAACTCGGTTATAAGCGGATTTCTTTAAAGACAGGTTCTTATGGGATGGAAGCTCTGGCAATGGCTATTAGATATGCATCAGAAGCGAATCTTGATCTTTTAACCATTGACGGTTCTGGCGGTGGAACAGGAATGAGCCCATGGAATATGATGGAAAACTGGGGAGTTCCCTCCCTTCTCCTTCATGCAAAGGCTTATGAATATGCTTCTATTCTTGCAGCAGTTAAAGGAATGAAAGTGGTGGATTTAGCTTTTGCAGGCGGAATTGCAAGAGAGGATCAGATTTTTAAAGCTCTTGCTTTAGGAAGTCCTTTTACGAAGCTCGTATGTATGGGTAGAGCCCTTATGATCCCTGCCTTCCTTGGTTCAAATATCGAAGGAGTAATAAAACCTGAGATGAAAGAAAAGATACATGGGAACTGGGAAGAACTTCCCAAGACCGTCTCTGTATTTGGAAATAAACCGGAAGAAATATTCGCTGGCTATTATGACCTTGAAAAGAAAATAGGAAAAGATGAAATCAAAAAGATACCATATGGAGCCATAGCTATCTGGACTCTTGCGGATAAGATAAAAGCAGGTTTACAACAATTACTTGCTGGTGTTCGAAAATTTAGTGTAAAGGGTATTTCTCGTAACGATATATTCTCGGCAAATAGAGAAACCGAAAGAGAAACGGGAATACCTTTTCTCACCGATATGCTGGACGAAAAAGCAAAGATGATTTTAACATCATAAAAGTTCTTCAAAAATGGTGGTGAGCAAAAAGGGATACTCTTTCGTAATCATTACCTACTCCCTACCAATTGCTCACCACCATTAAAAATTTGAATGAAAAATGAAACTTAGTTGCTTTAATTCACCCCTACACATTAACTGATGTAAAAAGGCTCTCTTTGATACCGAAATTTATAAGATGAGAATGGTTAATTGCTTTTGGTGGTGGTCGCTCAAAAGGGGTATGTGAGGATTTACATCGGCAAGGTAGAAGAAGGGAATCTCCTGGATTGTATTAGAATCAGAACTAGCGAACTGGGGTTAACGCGATTGGGTAAAAAAGAGAATTATATGAAAAAGAAAGGATTGTACAGTAGTTGCATAAACGACAAAGAATGTCTAAGAAAAATTTCTGTATAGTAATGGGAAACCCTTTGAATACGAAAGAAATAAATCATTAAAAACAAAGGAAGAGCCAAAAAGTAGAAATAAACTAGTACATCTTTACAACCCTCCACCAAAATATTCAAACATTCAAAATTTGTTTTTATTTGATGTTAAACTCTAATTGCGAATTTTATTTCAAATAAAAAATATCCCAAAAACAAAAAAATAATTTTTACCCCTTGACAAAAAAAGATTTTTTATTATTTTGTTTTTAAACCATTATGAATAAATATGCAAAAAAGATGAATAATAATTTAAAACGAAAGGAGGCCATTATGGCAAAAGTAAAAATGAAAAGAGATAGAGCGGTGGTTTTGGCGGAAAAATATCACAAGAGGTTTACCGATCCTGCGGTTAAAGAAATGCTTATAGTGCAAACGAATATCAGGAAGGCAATGGCGAATTATCTCTATAATAATGGCTTCCTTGAAATCGGAGCTGTTATGGTGTCTCCCGAGACGGACCCCCTCTGTCACGAGGTTTTTGACACGGAATTCGAATACTATGGAGAAAAATACAAAATAACCAAAAGTATGATTCTTCACAAACTAATGGCTGTAATCGGCATTGATAAATTCTTTTGTTTTTCTCCGAACCTGCGGCTCGAAACAAAAGAAACAGCCGCAACCGGAAGACATCTCTTCGAATTCACGCAACTTGACCTTGAAATTAGAGGGGCAAGTAGAGACGAACTTCTTTGTCTGGGAGAAAATTTATTTACTCATGTTTTTACGGAAGTCAAAAAGAACTGTTCGAAGCAGCTTGAATTTTTTGGTCGTGATTTAAAAATACCTAAAACTCCATACAAGAGGATTACCTTCACAGAAGCGATGGATAAATACGGCAAAGATTTTGAAATGGTGCTTTCAAAAAAAATGGAAGAGCCTTTCTGGCTGATTGACATTCCTGTGTGGAAAAGGGAATTCTACGATAAAGAAGACCCAGAAAGACCGGGAATATTGCTAGATATGGACATTATATATCCTGAAGGTTACGGCGAGGGACTTTCAGGGGGTATGAGAGAAAACGAATATGATAAAATAAAAGAAAGAATAATCCGTCAAGGCTTAAATCCAGATGATTTCAAGCTATATCTTGAACTTGCAAAATTAGGTCTTCCTCCTTCGGGAGGGTTTGGAATTGGGATAGAGCGTCTTACTCGTTATATCTGTGGACTTCCCCATATTAAAGATGCAACGCTGTTCCCTAAGATTCCTGGAGAACTAAGCCTATAAAAAATATTGAAATTAAAACTAAATTACTTATAATAAGGAGGAAAAAATGACACAAGAAGTTTTACAAATAAGCTCAGTTGGATTGGATACTCTATGGGTTCTTCTGGCTGCATTTCTTGTTTTCTTTATGCAGGCAGGTTTTGGTATGGTCGAAGCAGGATTTATCCGTGCAAAAAACACCTGTAACATTTTAACCAAAAACTTTCTTGACTTCTGTATGGCATCAATTGGATTTTTTATGTTTGGCTATGCGATAATGTTTGGCGACGGAAATGGATTTATGGGTTCTAAAGGATGGTTTCTTATTGGTGCCGAATCTGGTGCTAATGTTCCCCTTTACGCTTTCTGGTTATTTCAGGCTGCATTCTGCGGAGCAGCAGCAACGATTGTCGCAGGAGGAATGGCGGAGAGAATGAAATTCCAGGCATATCTTATCTATTCATTTGTGATTTCTGCTTTGATATACCCTATAGTTGGACACTGGATATGGGGTGGTGGATGGTTGGCAAAATTGAATTTTACAGATTTTGCCGGTTCGACCGTGGTTCATACAGTTGGAGGTTTTGCGGCTCTCGTTGGAACAAAAATCTTAAAACCCCGACTGGACAAATATGGACCTGATGGAAAACCCAAGGTTATCGCAGGGCATTCCATACCACTTGCTTCTCTCGGAGTTTTTATTCTCTGGTTCGGGTGGTTTGGCTTTAACCCTGGCTCAAGTCTTCATGTAGGAGACGGAAGTTTAATCGCACTTGTTGCGATAAACACAAACCTGGCAGCTGCAACAGGTGGAATATTTGCAATGATAACAGTCTGGAAAATGTTTGGAAAGCCTGACCTTTCAATGGCAATGAACGGTGCTCTTGCTGGTCTTGTTGCAATAACAGCACCCTGCGCCTTCGTCGAACCGTGGGCAGCAATAACAATTGGGGCGGTAGCAGGTATAATCGTTGTTCTCGGAGTTGTTCTTTTGGATAAACTTCATATTGACGACCCTGTTGGAGCGTTCCCTGTTCACGGAATGAACGGTTTCTGGGGAACGCTTTCGTTAGGTCTTTTTGGAAGAAAAAGTCTGGGGCTCGTGTCCAATGGTCTTTTCTATGGCGGGGGTTTAAAGCAACTTGGAATTCAACTTTTAGGTGCTTTATCTGTAATCTCATTCATTGTTATAACTATGGCCATTGTTTTTAAGTTGATAGATGTTACTATTGGATTGCGAGTTTCTCGAGAGGAAGAATTAAAAGGGCTTGATATAGGAGAACATGGAATGGAAGCTTATGGAGGCTTCCAGATATTCTCAACAGAATAAAGGAGGAAAAATGAAACTTATTGTTGCTCTAATTCAACCTCATAAACTGCCTGATGTAAAAAAGGCTCTTTATGAGGCAGAGGTGTATAAAATGACAGTTACCAATGCTCTTGGTTGCGGACAACAAAAAGGATACACAGAAACCTATCGGGGTGTTCTCCAGGAAGTAAACTTACTTAAAAAAACAAGGATAGAAATTGCAGTAAACGAAGATTTCGTCGAACCCACAATCCAGGCAATCATAAAGGGAGCTCGCACAGGAAAAATAGGAGATGGAAAAATATTTGTCCTTGACCTTTTAGATTGTATTCGAATAAGAACCGGTGAAAGAGGAAAAGAAGCAATAGGATAAAAGGAGGTAAAAATGGCTAAAAAAACAAAAAATGATATTTTAACAAAAAATGATATTTTAAAAATCGTAAAAGAAGAAGATGTAAAATTCATTCGTTTATGGTTCACTGACATCCTTGGACAGGTTAAAAGCTTTGCAATAACAATCTCTGAACTTGAGGGAGCTCTTACAAATGGAATGGGTTTTGACGGTTCTTCTATTACAGGTTATCAAGATATAGAAGAGTCTGATATGATTGCAATGCCAGACCCAAGCACATTCGCAATATTACCCTGGAGACCAAATGAGAAAAAGGTTGCAAGAATGATATGTGATATTTTAAATCCAGATAGAACTCCTTACGATGGCGACCCCAGATTCGTCCTTAAAAAAGCATTAAAAAGAGCAGAGGAGATGGGTTTTGACCACTTTTATGTTGGCCCAGAACTTGAATATTTCTATTTTAAAAATGACCAGAAACCAGAAGTTCTGGATAAGGGGGGTTATTTTGACCTGACAACCCTCGATGTCGCAAGTGACCTTCGGAGAGAAACTATCTTTGCCCTTGAGGAAATGGGTATACAGGTAGAATATTCCCACCACGAAGTAGCGCCTTCCCAACACGAAGTGGATATGCGTTATGCAGATGCGCTTAAAATGGCAGACGATGTCATAACCTACCGGGTGGTCGTAAAAGAAATTGCAACCAAGTTCGGAGTCTATGCCACCTTTATGCCGAAACCGATTTTCGGGCAAAATGGCTCTGGAATGCACATTCATCAATCTTTATTCAAAGGAGACAGAAATGCCTTTTTCGACGAAAATTCAGAAGATTTTCTATCCGATGTTGCACGTTGCTATATTGCGGGACTCTTGAAACACTCAAAAGAAATCTGTTCAATATTTGCACAAACAACAAATTCCTATAAACGGCTCGTCCCGGGATATGAAGCGCCCGTTTACATAGCATGGAGCCATCGCAATAGAAGTGCTTTAATTCGCGTTCCAATGTATCAACCTGGACAAGAAAAAGCGACACGATGCGAATTTAGAGCAGCCGACCCCGCCTGTAATCCTTACTTGACTTTTGCAGCAATCCTCCATGCAGGTCTTGAAGGCATAGAAAAAAATTACAAGGTTCCACCTCCAATGGAAAAGAATCTTTATCATCTTACTCCATTAGAAAGAAAAGAAATGGGCATTGAGATGCTTCCAGATAGTCTTGGACATGCAATAACGATAACAGAAAATAGTCCCCTCGCCAGACAAATACTTGGAGACCACATATTTCCGAGATTTATTGCATTAAAAAAGAAAGAATGGGATGACTATAGAATCCAGGTTTCCCAGTATGAAATAGAGAAATATCTGCCGATTTTGTAATGGTTAGTAGGTTGATCCGTTAGTGCGTTGGTCGGTTAATAAAAAACAATTAAACTGAGAGGCAGGACATTAAAAAAAATGGAAAGCCCCAAAAATTTCCCAGAAAAACAGGGATTATACGACCCTCAAAATGAACACGATTCGTGCGGAGTGGGTTTTGTCTGCAATATCAAAGGAGAAAAATCCAACGAGCTCGTTAAAAAAGGATTAAAAATTCTCTGTCGCCTCGCTCATCGTGGAGCTACCGGAAGAGACCCGTCAACCGGGGATGGAGCAGGCATACTGATTCAACTTCCTCACGAATTCCTCACGAAGGTTACAGATAAAGAAAAAATTGATTTACCCTCTCCAGGAGAATATGGAACAGGAATTGTTTTCCTGCCTCAAGATGCTCATGAACGTTCATTCTGTAAAGATGTTTTCACCAAAGTAATAGAAGAAGAAAAACAGATTTTACTCGGTTGGAGAAAAGTGCCTGTAAATGATTCAAATATAGGAACCTCTGCCAGAGAATCTCAACCTTCGATTGAACAAATTTTTATCTGCAAAAACCCGGAACTCCCTATAGAGAATAATAAAGATGGACTTGCTTTCGAAAGAATTCTCTATGTTATAAGAAAAAGAGTCGAGAACATAATTCGTCTTTCAAGCATAAGGCAGAAATCTTTCTTCTATATCACGAATATATCAAGCAGAACAATTACTTACAAAGGGCTTCTGATGGCAAAGCAGGTTGAGGATTTCTATATTGATTTAAAAGACCCTTCCATAAAAAGCTCTATAGTCCTTGTTCATTCCCGCTATAGCACAAATACCTTTCCAACTTGGGACCTTGCACAGCCCTTCAGATTTCTTGCTCATAACGGCGAAATAAATACACTCCGTGGAAACATAAACTGGATGAAAGCCAGGGAAGGACTCCTCAACAGTCCTTTGTTCGGAAAAAATATAGAAAAAATAAAACCAATAATAGATCCTTCAAAAAGCGATTCTGCAATTATAGACAATGTATTTGAACTTCTGGTTTTATCTGGTCGTTCTCTCCCCCACGCAATGATGATCCTAATTCCACCCGCATGGGAAAATGACAATCTTCTGGATAAAAAATTAAGAGACTTTTACAAATATCACGCTTGCATTTCCGAGCCCTGGGATGGTCCTGCTGCAATAGCCTTTACTGATGGTAAGAAAGTTGGTGCAATACTTGACCGAAATGGGTTACGACCTCTCCGATATCTAATTACGAAAAATGAAGAAGTAGTAATGGCTTCTGAAGTCGGAGTCCTGGATATAAAAAACGAAGACATAATAAAATCAGGAAGAATTGAACCCGGAAAAATACTTTTCATTGACACAGAGAAAGGCGAAATAATTCCGGACGAAACGATAAAAAAAGACCTATCAAATAAAAGCCCCTATGGAAAATGGTTAAATGAAAACTTACTCGATTTCGATTCTATAAAACAAAATAAGAAAAAAGAAACAAAAGTTCCATACAAAAAAGAAGAACTTATTTCCTGTTTAAAGGCGTCTGGTTATACGAGAGAAAATTTAAAATTTATTTTAAAACCAATGGCTCTTGAAGGAGAAGAACCAATTGGTTCGATGGGCAACGACCATCCTCATGCGGTTCTATCAAAAAAACCTCAACTGGTTTTTGATTATTTCAAACAACTATTTGCTCAAGTAACAAATCCACCTATCGACTCAATCAGAGAGAAGATTGTTATGAGTAGCATAACTTTCCTAGGACCCAGGGAAAATATGTTAGAAGAAACCCCTCTACATGCCCATAAAATAGAATTAAAAGAACCAATTCTAACGAATGAAGAACTCGAAAGATTAAAAAATATCAAGATTAAAGGATTTGCAACAAAAAATATTTCTTTACTTTTTAATCCCAATAACCCCAAAAACTTTCTCGGAGCTTTAGAGAGAATAAAAGAAGAAGTAGAAGAGGCGGTAGAGAACGGATATTCTTTTATACTTTTAACAGATAGAGGAATAAACAAAGAAAATGCCGCTTTACCCTCACTTGTTGCAACTGGAACCGTCCATCATTTCCTCATAAATAATGAATTACGAAACAAGGTAAGTATCCTCGTTGAATGCGCGGATGCAAAAGAGGTTCAACATTTCGCTCTACTTTTAGGATATGGAGCAGACTGTATAAATCCTTATCTCGCATTTGAGGCTATAAGATATTTAATAGATGAAGGAGATATTAAAATTAATATAACCGATGCCATAAGTAACTATAAAAAAGCCATAAATAAAGGAATACTTAAAATATTATCGAAAATGGGCATATCAACTCTTCAGAGTTATAAGGGAGCTCAGATATTTGAAGCACTTGGACTTGGTAAAGAAGTCATAGATAAATGCTTCGCTGGAACAACTTCAAGAATTGGAGGTATGGACCTCTTGACTCTTGCGAAAGAGACAATCTTAAGACATAAAGAAGCTTTTTCCGATTCATCTATACTCCCTTCGGGTGGAATTTTTCAATGGAAAAGAGATGGAGAATATCATCTATGGAATCCCGAGAGTATTGCCTACCTTCAGGATTCTACGCGTAAAGGAGATTATGAAGAATACAAAAAATTTGCTCAAATTATAAATGTTCAAAATGAAAATCCAACAACCCTCCGAAGTCTCTTAAAATTTAAATCAAATTTTTCTCCCATCTCAATTGAAGAAGTCGAACCTGTTTCTGAAATCGTAAAACGTTTCGCGGTCGGAGCAATGAGTTTCGGATCAATAAGTAGAGAAGCACACGAAACAATCGCAATGGCAATGAACAAACTTGGAGGTATGTCCAACTCAGGTGAAGGTGGCGAGGAGCCCTCCCGTTTCAAAAGACTTTCAAATGGGG
Organism: candidate division WOR-3 bacterium; assembly: GCA_039804165.1. Taxonomy (NCBI): domain Bacteria; kingdom Pseudomonadati; phylum Caldifarciminota; species Caldifarciminota bacterium. The sequence continues at coordinate 6,358 of JBDRZZ010000006.1, read as the reverse complement.
CTTCATTCGGAAGCAAAGTAAAACAGGTTGCATCAGGCCGTTTTGGCGTAACTACGAACTATCTTATTCACGCAGACGAAATACAGATAAAGATAGCCCAGGGAGCAAAACCCGGAGAAGGTGGGCACTTACCCGGTTACAAAGTGAGCAAAATAATAGCAAGAACTCGATACACTACTCCTGGAGTAACCTTAATATCTCCTCCACCTCACCACGACATTTACTCAATAGAAGACTTAAAACAGTTGATTTTTGACCTCAGAAATGTAAATCCCATGGCAAGAATCAGCGTAAAACTCGTATCAGAAGTCGGAGTTGGAACAGTCGCGGTTGGTGTTGCAAAAGCTCACGCAGATATGATTTTGATTTCAGGAGGAGATGGTGGAACAGGAGCAGCACCTCTAAGCTCAATACACCATGCAGGCCTTCCCTGGGAATTAGGGCTTTCCGAAACGCATCAAACTCTTGTGCTAAATAACTTGAGAGACAGAATCCGCCTACAAACAGATGGACAGATTCGCACGGGAAGAGATATAGCAATTGCAGCAATATTGGGTGCAGAAGAATACGGATTTGGCACTGCTGCTCTCGTTGTCCTCGGATGTGTCCTACTCCGTCACTGCAATCTCGGAAATTGCCCTTTGGGTATTGCAACTCAAAACGAAATTCTCCGGAAAAGATTTAACGGAAAAGTCGAATATCTTATAAATTATTTTAACTTTGTGGCAGAAGAACTGCGTGAGATTATGGCAGGTCTTGGAATAAGAAAGATCGAAGAAATGATAGGAAGAACCGAACTTCTGGAAGTTAACGAGAAAATTCTTGATTGGAAAACAAAAGACCTCGACTTCAGCAAAATATTATACAAACCGGAAAATAAAGAAAGAAGGGGAATTTTTTATTCCAAATTCGAGAAACATGACCTTGATAATATTTTGGACAACAAACTGATAGAGCTTGCAAAAAATGCTATTTTAAAAGGAGAAAAAATAAAAGAGAATGTCAACATAAATAACACGAACCGCTCAGTTGGAGCACGGTTAAGTGGTGAAGTTTCTTATGTCTATGGAGAAGAAGGTCTCCCGGAAGGGACGATTCACTTCAAATTCAAAGGAATTGCGGGTCAAAGTTTTGGGGCTTTTCTAACAAAAGGGATAACTTTTGAACTGGAAGGAATGGCGAACGACTATGTCGGGAAGGGACTCTTCGGAGGAAAAATAATAATTTACCCGGACAAAAAAACCACTTATCGAGCGGAAGAAAACATCATCATTGGAAACACATCCTTTTATGGAGCTACAAGAGGTGAAGCATATATAAGAGGTATTGCAGGCGAACGCTTCTGTATAAGAAACTCAGGTATAGATGCGGTTGTTGAAGGCGTGGGAGATCACGGCTGTGAGTATATGACAGGAGGAAGAGTAATTATTTTGGGTAAGACAGGTCGTAATTTTGCTGCAGGAATGTCTGGAGGTGTTGCCTATGTGTACGATACAGATGGAGATTTTAAACTGAAATGTAATCTCGAGATGGTAAAATTAAAAAAAATAAACGAAAACGATTCTAAAATAATACACACTCTGATAAAAAATCATTATAAATACACGAAGAGTAAAAGAGCAAAAGAGATTCTCGAGGATTTCGATAAATTAATTAAAAATTTTATAAAGGTTATCCCAATCGAATATGAACATATGTTGGAAACTGAAAGAAAAGAACAACCAAAAGAATGGGTTCAATCGATAATTGAATAGAAAAAATGGGAAAGATAAACGGATTTTTAGAGATAAAAAGAGAGACCGCAGAATTAAGACCTGTAGAAGAAAGAATAAACGACTATAGAGATGTTTCTATCCCACGAAAAGATGAGACAACAAGGGAACAGGCTTCCCGTTGTATGGATTGCGGAACCCCTTTCTGCCACTGGGGCTGTCCAATTGGAAATTACATTCCTGAGTGGAACGACCTCCTATTCAACAATCAGTGGGAAAAAGCTTATGAACTCCTTTCCGCAACAAATAACTTCCCAGAAATAACCGGAAGAATCTGTCCTGCACTTTGTGAGCATTCCTGCGTTTTATCAATAAATGACGAAGCAGTCACAATCAGAGAAAATGAACTTGCAATAATCGAATACTCATTTAAATCAGGACTTGTTAAAGCAAAACCACCACTAAAAAGAACCGGTAAAAAAATCGCAATTGTAGGTTCTGGTCCCGCGGGGCTCGCTGCTGCTCATCAGTTGAATAAAGTGGGGCACCAAGTAGTTGTGTTCGAAAGAGACCAAAAAATCGGAGGAATATTAAGATATGGGATTCCAGACTTTAAGTTAGAAAAACACATCCTTGATCGACGGTTAAAATTAATGGAAAAAGAAGGGATAGAATTTAAAGTAAATACATTTGTTGGTGTAGATATAGACTCCGAGAAATTATTGAAAGATTTTGACGCAATTTGTCTTGCCATAGGTTCACGAGTCCCGAGAGATTTAAAAATCAAGGGTAGAGAATTACAGGGAATTCACTTTGCAATGGATTATCTAATCCAGTCAAATAAAAAAGTAAGCGGAGAAAAAATACCTCCCGAAAAAATTATTGATGCAAAAAATAAAGAAGTAGTAATAATCGGAGGAGGCGATACCGGTGCAGACTGTGTAGGTGTTGCAAAGCGACAGGGAGCAAAGAGTATAATCCAGATAGAAATACTTGAAAAACCCCCAGCCTGTAGAACAACAAATGACCCATGGCCCTTTTATCCTTCAATTCTAAAAAATTCAAGCAGTCACGAGGAAGGTTGTGAGCGCCTCTGGTCAGTTTTAACAAAGGAATTCATTGGTAAAGAAGGATATGTCGAGAAACTGCATTGTGTGAGAGTTGAATTTAAGAAAACCGATAAAATGAATTGCCCTATAATGAAAGAAATCCCTAAAAGTGACTTTGAAATTAAGGCAGATTTAGTAATTCTCTCTATAGGCTTTTTACATCCTGAACACAGAGGTCTGGTGGAAGACTTAAAGCTTGAACTAACAGAACGGGGTAATATAAAAACCGATGAAAATTTTATGACAACCCGAGAGGGAGTTTTTGCAGCAGGAGATATGCACCGAGGACAATCTCTTGTTGTATGGGCAATATCCGAAGGCAGAAGAGTTGCTCATAATATAGATAAATATTTGATGGGAAAATCTAATTTACCCATTTTGTAAAAATGTGTGGAATAGTAGGAATACTTGGAAAAAAAGAAGTCGTAAGCCAGATTTACGAGGCTCTACTCGTAATACAACATCGTGGACAAGATGCAGCAGGTATGGTAACTTATTCGGATAAATTCCATATCAAAAAAGGAGAAGGATTAGTTAGGGATGTCTTCCAAGAAGCAGATTTTAACTACCTCAAAGGCAATATTGGAATTGGACATGTTCGGTATCCAACCTTAGGAGAAATGGGAATAGAAAACGCTCAGCCTTTCATTTCAAATACTCCCTACGGCATAGCCCTTGCATTTAACGGAAATATAATTAATTTTGAATCTCTAAAAAACAGATTGGAAAAAGATGAGAGAAGAATAACTATCTCAACTTCTGATGCAGAACTCCTATTGAATCTTCTCTCTGTAGAGATGGAAAATAAACCTGTCTTTTCTCCTTCCTTTCTTTTTGAATCTATTGGAGAATTATTCAAAAAGGTAAAAGGAAGCTATTCTGTTGTTGCTCTGATTAAAGATAAAGGTATTCTCGCTTTTAGAGACCCTTATGGGATTAAACCTCTAATATTTGGTAGAAAGAATAATAGTTTCTGTGTAGTCTCTGAAAGTGTGGCTCTCGAATCACTTGGATATAAAATAGAGAGGGATGTTCACCCAGGAGAAGCCATATTTTTCAGCACAGCCGGCAAATTATACACCAAAAAAATCACCGAAGAGAAACGTTATCCCTGTATTTTTGAATATGTATACTTTGCAAGACCCGACTCCACTATAGACGGCATATCCGTCTACGAGGCAAGACTAAGACTTGGCAAAAACCTTGCAAAAGAAATAGAAAAAAAGAGAATAAACATAGATATAGTCGTTCCCATACCGGATACATCAAGACCAGTTGCTGTATCCCTCGCAGAAGAACTAAAAGTAAAAGATAGAGAGGGATTGATAAGAAATCGTTACGTAGGAAGAACCTTCATAATGCCTCATCAGAAAAAGAGAGAAGAGTTGATAAGAATAAAACTTTCTCCTGTGAAAGAAATCATAAAAGGCAAAAAAGTTCTTTTAGTAGATGATTCTATAGTCCGAGGAACAACATCAAAAAAAATTGTTCAATTAATCAAAAATGCGGGTGCAAAAGAAGTTCATTTTGCTTCCTCAAGTCCTCCTCTAAGATTTCCCTGCTATTATGGGATTGATATGCAAAGAAAGGGAGAATTTATTACCTACAATAGAACTGTAGAAAATATAAGAAAAATGATTGGTGTGGATTCACTTACCTATCAAACCTTAGAAGGGCTTATAGAAGCTGTTTCAAATAAAAAGATTAGTAATTTTTGCACTGCTTGTTTTACCGGTAAATATCCGATACAGGCTACTGAGGACGAGATCCGTCAAATCGAGAGAGACAGGGGGATACAAAGATTAGATTGCCAGAAAGATAAGTAACTTAAAACTTTCCATTCCTCAATCTGAGTTTCACGATTTTTGTTTAAAACACTATAACTGGTGTATATTTTATCTCGAGTTAACAGCGAGGACTAACCGTTAAGAAGGACGTCTCGGAAGCCGAGCTACCACGGTCTATTTAAATTCTTAAAAATCAACAGGAGCGAGGCTATAGGGAGTGGCAATTCCCTCGATGGAAAAATTAACCGCGTTGTCTTCTGAATGGTTAGTCGTCGAAAACTCCTACCTCAAAAATTGATACTGTCCACCTGAAAAATCCATAAAACCATTGCAATTATTATATTTTAAGAGATTCCTATTTAAAAAATCACAAAACTCTCAATTTATTGTTTATTGAACCTCAAGCATAACAACTGATTTAGGTAAAAGAGTGACAACAATGTTATTCTCATCTATTTTAAACTCTTTAAAAGGTTCTATTTTTACTTCTTCAGGCTTTCCAAAATCATTATAGGCATTTATTTTATTGGCGGTAATAATTTCGCCAGGAACTTTCTCCAGAGATACACCGCGAATTTCGCAGAGTAAGTTTCTCTCCTTTACAGGGTCTAAATTCACTACGCTTATATGGATTTTTCCATCTTTATCCTTTGAGGCCGACGCACTGATTAATGGGATTTTCCCCTGACCATAAAAATAGCCTTCGCATTTCAAACGAGTAGGTAGAAGTATTACGTCCTGATACAATTTATCCATCTTAAAAAATAGTGAGTTGGGGTGAGCACAATCCTGTCGTCCTTTGTTAGAATAACCGATTGTAAAACATTTACTAACTGCGCGACATTTACCATCTTCACTCTCTCGCAATTATTGTTAAAGATATCAAGGTTCATTGCCGCAACCAATGCATCTCTAAGGTAATTTTGTTGATAAAGAAAAGCAGGATTAGTTCCATCTTCGAGATCATACCCTGTTCCTCACTCCTCAACAATTAAGCCGACTTTTCTCGGAATCATACTTATCCATAATAGCCGAATGTCTTTCTATAAGTTCTTCCGTCTATAAAGTTTTTAAGAGTATTGAAACACCAAACAAACTCAACTTTCACTGGCATTAACTCACAAGGAGGATCCACATAGAAAAAGGCCGTGTCTCTTACACCACTAGCCCCAGATAACCCAACAAAAATATAAACAGAGTCTCTAAGCCCCTTTCCGTCAACACCCCATCCCGCCCAAGCATTTACTTCAACCTGCCAATTAATTACCCTTTTCCTTATACCCTTCGCAGTATCTACAAAAACATATCTCTGGGGAGGATAAACTTCTCCACTCGCACTCGCTTCCCAGAGAAAATCAGTCTTCCCATTAAAAACAGAATCACTGTGAATCTTCCCAACATAATAATCAGGAGGAATAAAGAATTTCCCTAAACTCAAAGGAAGAGAATCCATCACCATAAAATTATCAGAAAATACAGAAATAGAATCTGTAAAATCTGGTAAACTATACGCAGTGATTCTGAATTTGTAATCGCTCCCTGACTCAACAGGAATATTATTAATAATCCCATTCCAACTCGCAAATTGCCACCTGCCCCCTACAACCGAACCCCTATCCTCTATCTTAACAAGAAACTTACCACCTCTATAAACATCAACTCTTACCCTCGCTTTTTGATTCACTAAATACTTCAAAGTTGCAGGTAAAGTGTCAAGTGGATATGCCCTATCAGAAACAAGACTCTCCCT